>JAYSPR010000147.1:0-55513 GCA_043721975.1 Bacteriovoracaceae bacterium | reverse complement strand
CTTTACTAGTGACTTAGTTAAAATTGGCTATGTTCATGATTGTGATAAAAGTCTTTCAAAGTCTTATATCATTTTTTCTATGTTACTTGATCGTATTATTGGTTTAAATACATTGTTATTTATTGCCGGAGTAACGAGCCTTCTTTATTTTAGCAAACTAACAGCATTGAGCCCATCAATGGAAAAATTAATTTATATTAATTTAGGTTTGTTTCTTTTTTCATTAATTGAAATATTGTTAATATTTGTCCCAAATAGTTTTCATCCAATTATCTTAAAATTTATTCCCACCACAAAATTAAAAGAATTAGCCCAGGAAGCTTGGAAGTTAAAGGATCATAAGGTTAAATTTTTAGTTGCTTATTTCTCAAGCACAGTAGGACATATGTGCTCTATTTTAGCTTTTTACATAATCAATCTTTCTTTTTTTGAAAAACCAATAGGTATTGAATATCTGGCAACTCTTACACCACTTGGTCAATTAGCGGTCGTTATTCCTATTTCTCCAGGGGGAATAGGAGTTGGCCACGCTGCCTTTTCAACTCTTTTTCATTTTATTGGACATACAAACGGTGCTTCTTTGTTCAATGTTTACTGGGTGATGACTTTAGTTATAAACTTGTTTGGTATTTTCCCTTTTATACTAAATAAGAAAAAAATTAATGAGGAAATAAATGCTTCACGAAATCTATAAAAATAAAAAAGTTTTCATCACTGGTCACTCGGGATTTAAAGGATCTTGGTTAGCGCTTTGGTTACATACTATTGGTGCTGAAGTGACTGGTTATTCTTTAAAGCCCAATGAGCTTAGTCACTCAAATTTGCTCAACTTACCAATAAAAAATTATTTTAATGACATCAATGATGAAGCTAGCTTACAAAAAGCGATGCTTGAATCAAAACCAGATATTGTTTTTCATCTTGCAGCTCAACCTCTTGTTCGCGATTCTTACGATGATCCGATTAACACTTATAATACGAATGTTTTAGGCTCTATGAAAGTTTACTGGGCAGCTTTGAAAGCTGGAGTCCCGGCACTCGTGAGTATTACAACTGACAAAGTTTATGAAAACCACGAATGGAATTGGGGCTACAGAGAAAACGATACACTAGGTGGATATGACCCATACAGTTCTTCTAAAGCTTGTGTTGAACTCATGACAGACTCATTTAAGAGATCATTTCTTGCTGATCACAAAATGTTCCTGGCCACAGCGAGAGCAGGAAATGTAATCGGTGGAGGAGATTGGGCAAAAGATCGATTGATTCCAGATTTAGTTAGAAATGCTGCAATGAAAAAGACTACTCCTATAAGAAATCCCAATTCGGTCAGACCTTGGCAACATGTCCTAGAGCCACTTCATGGATATTTAATGCTTGGAGAAAAACTTCTGAAAAAAGATAAATCATTTTGCACAAGTTTCAATTTCGGTCCAGAAACGCAAGATGTGGCAAGCGTCAATGAAATGTGCTCTATGGCAAAAAAATCTTGGAGTGATGTAAATGCAGAATTTATCAGTGAAGAAAACCAAAAGCATGAAGCGGGGCTTTTAAAATTAGACATTACAAAAGCTCGCGAAGTTTTGGGTTGGAAGCCTGTTTTAAACTCACATACTGCTACAGAAGTGACGATTAATTGGTATAAAAATTATTATCAAAATAATAAACTCATGACGAGAGAAGATCTTCTTCACTTTACTTCCAAACTATAGCCCAATCGCAATTTACTGTGTACACTCCTTAAATTGATTTTTCTCATTGGGAGTTTGCATGAAAAAGGTTGCGTTAATTACAGGAATTACCGGTCAAGATGGAGCGTACTTAGCAGAGTTTTTACTCGGCAAAGGCTACGAAGTTCACGGTGTAAAAAGAAGAACATCACTCTTCAATACTGATCGTATCGATCATCTCTTTCAAGACTCACACGAAAAAGACGTTAAACTTTTTTTACATCACGGTGACATGACTGACTCAAGTTCACTAACTAGAATTTTACAAAAAGTTCAACCAGATGAAGTGTATAATTTAGCAGCTCAATCACACGTTCAAGTTTCTTTTGAAGAACCAGAGTACACAGCTAACTCAGATGGATTAGGACCACTTCGAATTTTGGAGGCCATCAGAATTTTAGGTCTTGAGAAAAAAACAAAATTTTATCAAGCGTCTACAAGCGAGCTTTATGGTTTAGTTCAAGAAACTCCACAAAAAGAAACAACTCCTTTTTATCCACGTTCTCCATACGCTGTCGCTAAAATGTACGCTTATTGGATTACGGTAAACTACCGTGAGGCTTATGGACTTTATGCGTGTAACGGAATACTTTTTAACCATGAGTCTCCACTTCGCGGTGAAACTTTTGTTACAAGAAAAATTACAAGAGGACTCGCTCGTATAAAGCTTGGTCTTGATAAATGTCTTTACCTTGGAAACATGGATGCTAAACGTGACTGGGGTCACGCTAAGGATTATGTTGAAATGCAATGGTTGATGCTTCAACAAGACAAGCCAGAAGATTTTGTTATCGCAACTGGTGTTCAGTTTACTGTTCGTGAATTTGTTAATCGAGCAGCTCACGTGCTTGAGATGAAACTTAAGTGGGAAGGGACTGGCGTTGATGAAAAAGCTTACGATGAAAAAGGAAATGTTATCGTTTGTGTTGATCCTAAATATTTTAGACCAGCTGAAGTTGAAACTCTTTTAGGAGATGCAACGAAGGCAAGAGAAAAACTTGGATGGACTCCGAAGATTACTTTTAATGAGCTTGTAAAAGAAATGGCCCTAGCTGATTTAGAGCTTACAAGACGAGAAGTCACTTTAGGTGGAAAAGGATTGAGGGTTTTATAATTGGATTATATTCAATTAAAAAATAAATCACTACTCATTACTGGCGGCACAGGTTTTTTTGGCAAAAATCTGTGCGAGAATTTATCTCTTTATAATAAAAAATTTGATCTCAATATGAAAATCTTTGTGATGGCGAGAAGGCCAAACGCAATCGATGGCGTGACTTTTATCCAGCAGGACATTACAGAAGAAATTCATTTTAATGAAAAAGTTGATTTTATTATTCATGCCGCCACTCCAGTGGTGAATGATAAAAGTACAACGGATGAACTTCTTTCTATTATTGTAAATGGAACTCAAAGAATCGCTAACTTTGCCGTTAAAATTGGATGCACACGTTTTCTCCATGTCAGTTCAGGTGGAGCTTATGGGACTCAACCAAGCGAGATGGAAAAAATTGAAGAAGATTATTTCGATAAAGCTACCGTTTTTGATTCTCACAATCCTTACGGAACTGGAAAAAGAATTTCTGAACTAGTTGTTTCTCAAATATTATCAAAATCAAATGTTGAATTTGTCATAGCCCGTTGTTTTGCTTTTTCAGGAAAGCACTTAGCTTATGACCAACATTTTGCCATTGGAAACTTTGTGAGAGATGCACTTGATTCAGGAATTATTCATGTGAAAGGTGATGGAACTGCAGTGAGATCCTATATGGATAGCAGTGATTTGACTCCATGGCTTTTGACTATACTTCTAAAAGGAAAAAATAAAGAAGCTTATAATATGGGGTCCGATGAAGCTGTGAGTATTAAAGAACTAGCATCAAGGGTTGCTGATCTCACTCAATCAAAAGTTGCAATTCAAAATCAAAGCGGAAATAATTTAAAGACTAATCGTTATATTCCCTCTATCGAAAAAGCTAAAAAAGAATTGGGATTAAGTCTCACAATGGATCTAAATACCTCAATTAAAAACATGATTGAATTTTATAGGAATAGTAAATGAACCCAATAGTTGAAAAGATTGCAAAGAAATTTCAAGATAATAATTTTAAGGCCACCATCGTTCCAGGAGTCAACTATATCCCACCGTCGGGAAAAGTTTTGGATGCTAGTGACTTAACGAATCTTCTTGAATCGAGTTTAGACATGTGGCTCACGGCCGGAAGATTCGCAGTAGAATTCGAAAAGCGTTTTGCTGAATTTATGCAACATAAGTTTTGCTTACTGGTAAATTCTGGCTCAAGTGCAAATCTTGTAGCTTTTGCAGCACTAACGTCACCATTATTAAAAGAACGCCAAATTAAACCTGGTGATGAAGTGATAACTGTAGCCGCTGGATTTCCAACAACAGTAAATCCCATTGTTCAACATGGCTGTATTCCCGTTTTTATCGATGTTACTCTTCCAGACTACGGTGTTGATGTGACGATGTTAGAAAAAGCCTTATCACCAAAAACAAAAGCCGTGATGATTGCTCATACCTTAGGAAATCCTTTTGATGCTGAAGCTGTTAAAGCTTTTTGTACAAAACATAATCTTTGGTTAGTCGAAGATTGTTGTGATGCTGTTGGTGCGAAATTCAATGATAAACTTGTCGGCCAATTTGGAGACATCGCTACGGTAAGTTTTTATCCAGCTCACCATATGACTATGGGAGAAGGTGGAGCTGTCCTCACTTCGAATCCACGCCTTAAAAAAATTGCTGAAAGTTTCAGAGACTGGGGAAGAGACTGTTGGTGTCCTCCTGGAAAAGACGACACGTGTGGAAAAAGATTTGACCAACAATTTGCAGATCTTCCAGAAGGATATGATCATAAATATGTTTACTCACATGTGGGATATAATTTAAAAGTTTCTGACATGCAGGCAGCGATTGGTTGTTCACAGCTTGATAAACTTCCTGGTTTCATTGGAAAAAGAAATAAAAATACTGAAACATTAATAAGGCTGATCAAAGAAAAAATTCCTAATCATGCAGACCTTTTAATGCTTCCAACGGCTCTTCCAAATGCACAAGCTAGTTGGTTTGGTTTTGCCATTACTCTTAAAAACGGCAATCGCAGACAGTTAGTGAGTTTCTTAGAAAAAAATAAAATTGGAACGAGACTTCTCTTTGCTGGAAATCTTGTTCGTCAGCCACTTTATAAAGATAAAGAATACAGAATTGTCGGTGAATTAAAAAATACAGATACAATTATGAGTAACACATTTTGGGTGGGAATTTATCCGGCCCTGGATGAATCACACATGACTTATATTGCAGACAAACTTAAAGAAGGATTGGGGTTATAATGAAAGTTTTAATTTTAGCAGGTGGCTACGGGACAAGAATTTCAGAAGAAAGTGATAGCAAACCAAAGCCAATGATTGATATTGGCGGCAAGCCGATTGTTTGGCATATTATGAAACATTACTCTTCATATGGTTATAATGAGTTTGTTTTACTTCTTGGATATAAGAGTTACGTAGTGAAAGAATATTTTGCTAATTATTATCTGCATAATAGTGATGTCACAATTGATACTGCTAAAAAATCAATTGAAGTTCACAACAATTATTCTGAAAATTGGAAAATTACACTTCTTGAAACTGGCCTTGATACAATGACCGGTGGACGAGTGAAAAGAGCCAAAGATTATATTGGTAATGAACCGTTCTTGTTAACTTATGGCGATGGCGTTTCAGATGTAAATATAAAAGAGCTTGTCTCTTTTCATAAGAAACACGGAAAGAAAATCACGATGACTTCTATTCAACCAGAAGGGCGTTTTGGTGCTCTTAAAATCGAAGGTGATAACAAGATCTCTAGCTTTCTTGAAAAACCTAAAGGTGATGGTGCTTGGATCAATGGTGGCTTCTTTGTTTGTGAACCAAGCGTGATTGATACCATTGAAAATGACCAAACGATTTTTGAACGTGATCCACTTGAGACTCTGGCCAGAAATGGGGAACTTTATTCTTTTAAGCATGAAGGATTCTGGAAATGTATGGATACATTAAGAGATAAAAATCAGCTTAATGAGATGTGGGATTCAGGTAAGGCTAAGTGGAAATCTTGGTAGCAATTACTTCTTAAAATAATCTACTCTGTGCTCAGGTACAGAGTCATATAAAGATACAGACGGAAATCTGGAAAAATAAAGAAAAGTTTCATACTCAGGTGCGAATATGTATTGACTGTCGTTCTTATGAGTTAAGTTTGTCTCAATCAATTTATCCCAATTTAAATAGTGCTCTCGAATGACTTCACCCGTTGTGAGAGAGTAATGCCTTACAGGGTACTTAATAAATTTTTCAATTTGAACTTTAGAAAAGAAAATAATAAATAATATAAAAATATATGAGAATGGTTTTGTATTAAACCATTTTTTCTTTTTTAGTTCTTTTAGTAGCAAGACAATAATTATAAGAGCTATCACAAGAAGAGAACTAGTCATTCTAAAGTTATACATAGGGCCTGTTTGCTTTGCCATGTAGATAACTGCAGCGATATAGAAAATAGTAAGTGATCTTGGCTTGAAAAAAAGTGCAGCAAGTAAAATTAAAATCAATTGTGGATGATCAAAAAAATGAAGTCTTATTTTAACAAATGCATTTGCCCAGGTGGTAGGGTCACTATAAAGTTCAGGCCTATCAGCATAATCACTTAAGTAAGTATTCATAAATCCAAATTTGGCAGTGGGATAGAGTGGGTTTCCAGTTTGAAGACCATTTCTGAGAAGAAATAGGGACACACCTAATCCCATGGCCATGATTGCAATTCCAAAAGCTTTTTTAATAGTGATGGATTTTAAATAGCTTTTAAGCTCTTTGAAGTAAGCACAAAGAAAAAATAATAAAGAAAAAACGACGACGTAGGCATTTGTTAATTTACTGGCCGTTCCTATACCTATTAAGAGAAAAGAGAAAAATAAAGGCTTAGGGTCGTTGTTTTCATTTTTTAATATGTAGTATGTGACAAATAAATCGACTGCCATGAGATAGCATAAAATTGGATAAGTATCATTTTTAGGTAAGAACCAAGTCCATGTATAAAGTCTGAGTCCAAATATAAAAACAAGCACTAGATATTTATAAAGTCCTAATCCCGCCTTTGATGCTAATTTTAATATTAAATAAGTGAGCATCGTGACGGCAATAATTCCAGAAAACATTTGGGCAGATAAAAGAAGAGTATAAAGGATAAACTCATAATTGGTTGTTCCCATTCCTTGAGTAAGGGTGATGAGAGGCTTAGCGAGTAAGAAGAAATAGTAATAATAATAATCAAAGTATGAAGTTGTGTAAGAAATAGGATTGTTGGGATTGAACTTTGCACCACCTAAATGCAAGGCCCATTCTTTTGGTCCACCTAAATGATAGACCATGGCATCTTGAATATTTCCAAGATTTTTAAAAACACTTGATTCAATTAAAAATGTGAGAAGAAAGAGACTTGAAAGCCATATTAGCCACCATTCTTTTTTGGAGTAAGATGGAATCACGGGTATTTTTTTAAGGAAAAATTTAAATAGACCAAAAAAGAAAATAAAGTAACTCAAAGGGATAAGTATTGTATTACTTAAAAAAAGGCTGAGTCCCATTAGCATAAAAGGAAAGAGTATGAAAAAAAGAAAATGCTTTTCAACTGTTTTTGTGAAGCCCATGAGTGAGAAATGTATAGAGATTGCAAATAAACTTGCAAGGACAAGAGATAGGAAGTGAGAAGAAGAAAGTGTGAACATCATATAAAATTAATTCGTTCTTTTTCTATAACTAAGGGCTCTTTAGTAATCTTTGTCAGAATCACGCCAATATATTCACCAATGATTCCAATTGAAAATAATTGAATGGATGAAAAGAAAAACATTCCGATGATGAGTGGTGCAAGACCAAGTTGAAATGAATTCCAGAAGAGAAGTTTTAAAATAAGGTAAATAAGTGAGATGAATAGCGATACTGCCGCTAAAGCAAATCCTGAAATAGTAAACACCCTGAGTGGAACTTTTGAGTGAGAACAAATTCCCAGCATGGCCATATCATAAAGAGAGTAAAAATTATTACTAGTCACTCCACGTTTTCTTTTAGGTTGTACATAATAAATCTGATCAACCTTAAATCCAATTTTAAAAATCAAACCTCTAAGGTATGGATATGGATCATCAAAACTTTTCATGATCTTTATAATTTTTTTGTCGTATAAACCAAATCCCGTAAAATTTTTAACGAGCTTTGTTTCTGAAATTTTATTAATGATGTTGTAGTAAAGACCTCTGATCGCGAACATGACAGCGGACTCTTCACTTTCTTTTTTTACTCCAACAACAATGTCGGAGCCATCTTCCCAACGTTTAATAAATTCTGGGATGAGATGAGGAGGATCTTGAAGATCTGATACAAGAAGTAAAACTGCGTCGCCTGTAGCTTGAAATAATGCGTGAACAGGAGATCTTATGTGGCCGAAGTTTTTACTGTTGATGATGACTTTCACTCTCGGGTCTTGTGATGCCAATCTTCTTAAGATTTCCACAGATGTATCAGTGGAATCATTATCAATGAAGATATGTTCATAATCATAATTTTTTAAGATAGTTTCAAATTGGATTTTAACTTCTTCGTAAACTAATTGAAGATTTTTTTCTTCATTGTAGCAAGGAGAGACAATACTTATTTTTTTCATACTAAACCATTCTCTCTAAATTTACCTTCAATTGATTCTTGATCGAGTTTATGAAAACCAATGGCATACTCATAACTTCCACAGCCTTTGGTAAAGTATTCTCTGATTCCAAATTTAGTAAGTTTCAAGGCAAGACCATTTTCAGAAATAAGATCACCAAAATTTGATCCAAGGCCACCGTGCACGGAATGCTCTTCCAGGGTGACGATATTTTTGAATTTTTTTAATTCAGACAGGACTTCTTGTGTGTCGTAAAAACTTAAAATAGGACAGCTATAGAGAGTTAGTCCGTATTTTTCGGAAATCACTTTACCAGTGCTCACCATAGAACCAGTGGCAAAAATAGCAGTCTCACTTTTTCCTTCATGAATTTTTATTGTTGAAGATAATTTAGGAAGTTTATCAGGATTATGAACTGCAGGTTTATCTGATTTTCCAATACGAATATAAGTCGGACGATTTTCTAAAAATGCATTATTCAAACACATTTCCATTTCATATTTATCTGCAGGAGAATAAATTTTTACGGGAAGTGTTTTTAAACAGGCAATGTCTTCACCACACTGATGAGAGGCTCCGAGAGTAGTATAAATTGTTCCAGCTCCATCACCTAAGATAATGACTGGAAGACCTTCATAGCAAATATTCATTTTGATAAATTCAAGAACTCGCATAGGAATAAAACAAGCAAGTCCGTAAATCACAACTTTTTTTCCAGTTTTGGCCATACCAGCGGCACATCCAACCATGGCCTGTTCAGTCACTCCAGTATTGATGAATTGCTCCGGAGCTTTTCTTCTTATCTCATCAAAAAGGGCATAACCGTGATCTCCAGAGAGAACAAAAAAGTTTTTATCATTTTCGGCTTTTGTTGCTAGAAAATTTGATAGTATGTCTCTCATTATTTTAACTCGCTTAAGGCTTTGTCGTAGGTTTCTTTATTGAGTCTGGTGTAGTGCCAAATGTTGTCATCTTCCATAAAAGAGATGCCTTTTCCTTTTATAGTTCTTGCAATGAGCGCTTTTGGTTTTGGGCTTTGACTATTTACTAATTGATTAAGATTTTTTTCTAGTGCCACAACGTCATGACCATCACATTCAAGAGTTTCAAAATTAAAAGCATTGAACTTATCTTTGAAAGATTCCATGGAAAGAACGCTTTCACATCGGCCCATGGCCTGGTAGCTGTTAGCATCGACGATTAAAATAAAATTATGAAGTTTTTGGTGAGCTGCAATCATGATGGACTCCCAGGCACTCCCTTCATTAAGTTCGCCGTCGCCCACTATACAAAAGACTCTCGATTTTGATTGATCAATTTTTTTTGATAAAGCAATTCCCATAGAGACAGTGATTCCTTGTCCGAGAGATCCACCTGAGACTTCTATTCCTGGTACGTGGGCATCAGCTAGACCTGTAAGGCTTGAGCCATCTTTAAAATAATTATCTATCGCAATTTCATCAATCATTCCAATATGAAAAAGGCTCGAGTAGATGGCCATAACGCCGTGGCCCTTACTGAGGCAAACATAATCGCGGTCTGGTGCGAGAGTTAGGAGCTTTTTTGAGTCGACGAATTTTGTGTAAAGAACGTGGGCAATTTCAACAAGCGAGAATGAACACCCGATGTGAACTGATTGGGCATTATAGGCCATTTTCAGAATAGTTTTTCTTAGATCGCTAGGTGTGCTCATTTGCTTTTCCTCTTACTTTCTCTCTCCATTATTTGAAATAATATTAACTGAGTTCACCTCTTATAACAATTTGAAAAATGACTAGGAATAGCTTAGTCTTTTAGTGAGGGTTTATATGAAAAATGCAGAAGGACAAATGTCGTTAGAAGAGTTTATAAATAGGCCATATCCAGTGGTTGTGAGAGAAGTGAAGGGAAAGATTTGTTTATTTGTTCCTAAGCTTCAATTATTTGTGGAGAGTGACACTTTGCAAAGTGCATTTGAACTCTGCCAGGCTGAAAAAAAATCTTATTATAATAGACTTCTGGCCATTGACTCGCTTCATGTTATTCCGACTTTAACGGAGTCTGTGAATATTTGGAAAAGATTAGATCTTCAAAAGACTTTAAGTGAAAGACTCATTTCTTTCTTTTTTACCACTGTGTTTTGGGTCGTGATTATTCTAGTTGCAGGACATCAAGTAAATAAGGCCCTTGGAAAAATGGAATTAGCTTTTGTTCCTGTAGAAGAGGGAAGAAGTGAGATTCGACTTGAGCGATTCAAAGAAAAGTTAAAAGTCGCAGCACCTTATATTAAAGAAGTGAAGAAAACATTTAATGAATAAGAAAATTTTTATTGGCTTAAGCTTTTTAGTTCTTTTAATTGGTTTATTAGATTTTAAATATATTCCATTTTATACAAGACCAGGCTTAGATTTCAGCAACCATTACGGTTTTCATCACTGTAAAGAGAGTGATGTCACTATTTACAAAAAAGAAGCGAAGGATTGTTTAGATTTTGAGGCTAGGCCTTATGTTTATCCACCGCTGATGTATCCTCTATTTTCTTGGACTAGATTGTTTCCAACATTCGATGGTGCTTATTACTTTTTTGTCGGTTTATATGTTTTAAGTTTCATTGGGATTATACTGATTTGGGCCGATAAAAAAATTCTACCTATTATATATGGATTAGGATTATTTATTACTTTTCCAAATTTATTTTTAATTGAAAGAGGAAATACGGATCTCTTTATTACTTTATTTTGGTCTTTAGCTTATTGGTTTTATAAAAAAGACAATCAATGGGTGGCAGGTTTTTTCATAGCAATTGCTGTTTTTTCTAAACTCTATCCAGTTTACAGTTTATTTGTTTTAGCTTTTTTTATCTTGAGAAATTTAAAACTAAATACGCGCTTGATTTATTCGATGGGAATTTTTGCAGTACTTATTTTAATTGCCCAACCCTCTTTGTGGTTTGAGTATTTTGTGGATGTTCTTCCGAGTTGGAGTGGTAACACGCAGGATATCTTAAACTTGGCTCATTCTTTTAAATCGCTTCCCAAACCTCTTGGCTCAGTTTTATATTTTACAGTCCTAGCTTTTTGGGCAACGGCCTCTTCTAAGTTAAACGAAAAGTATGTTGCTTGGGTTTTTGCAGGAGGTTTTGCGATTTCGACTTTTAGTAATGGAGTTAGTTTTGATTATAATTTAGTGACTCTTTTTCCATTGCTCATATTGATGTTTGCGCATTTGATGAACTATATGAATCGAACTTTATCAATTGCTTTTGTACTTTTAACATTCCTCTCTTTTAGCTTTAGAGAAATATTTATTAGTTTACCTGTATTTTCAGGATTTCGAATAGTGCTGATGGGGCTATGCCTGGTTTCCATACCATATTTGATGTTTGATTTAGGCCATGAGATTATAAAACTTAAGTTTATTTTTTCTTGGTGTCGTATATTTGTTAGTAGTAAATGTAAAATAAAACCTTGAAGTTTAACGCAGCCTTCAGGGAGTAATTCTGCTAAACGAATAAATGAAAAACTAAGTAATTACAGGGATAATTTATTATTATATTCAGTTTTGTAATCAAGGAAACTGAGGCTATACTTTCTTACCGCAACACACAAGAAATAATTCATATTTTATGAAAAGATGAGCGTGCAGTACTGGTTCCTTTTCACTTGGAAAAACAACTTATCTAGGCTAGTCATTTGGAGAGGGATTACATAGAATCATCAATGTAAAAATTTAAGGTAAAAAGTAGATCAAATGAGAATTTTAGTCACTGGTGGCGCAGGCTTTATTGGAAGCGCAGTCATTCGATATTTAATTAAAGAAACATCATGCAATGTTCTCAATTATGACAAATTAACTTACGCTGGAAATCTAGAAAATATTCAAGAGGTTTTACCTTCAGATCGATATGAGTTTGTTCAAGGTGATATTGTTGATAGAGCATTATTGGAAAAAACCTTAAGAGAATTTAAACCAAATAAGATTATGCATCTTGCAGCTGAGTCTCATGTGGATAGGTCTATCGAAGGGGCTTCTGATTTTATCACGACAAATATTATTGGAACTTATCATCTTTTAGAAGAGGCGCTTAAGTATTATAAAAATTTAAATGAGAATGAAAAACAAGATTTTGTTTTTCACCATATTTCGACTGATGAAGTTTATGGTGAATTGGGCCCAACTGGATTTTTTGTCGAAGATAATAAGTACGATCCAAGTTCACCTTATTCAGCGAGCAAGGCTTCCAGTGATCACTTAGCAAGAGCATGGGGAAGAACATATAAACTTCCTGTTGTTATTACAAATTGCTCAAATAATTATGGCCCATTTCATTTTCCAGAAAAACTGATTCCATTAGTAATTACAAAAGCTATCAAGGGGGAACCTTTGCCTGTTTACGGAAAAGGTGAAAATATTAGAGATTGGCTTTACGTAGAAGACCATGCCAGAGCATTATTTCAAGTGGCGACTCGCGGAAAAATCGGTGAGACCTATAACATCGGTGGTGAGTGTGAGAAAAAAAATATTGATGTCGTTAAAATGATTTGCAAGAAATTAGATGAACTTATTCCAAATTCTCCCCATGTCCCTCACGCGAAGCTAATCACTTATGTTAAAGACAGACAGGGACACGATTTTAGATACGCCATAGATTGTTCAAAGATAAAAAAAGAATTGAATTGGGAACCGAAAGTTTCTTTTGATGAAGGAATTGAAAGAACGGTTAAGTGGTTTTTCCAAAGATCAAATTTATAAAAGGTAATTGCATATGTTAAATGGAAAGAGAATTTTAGTCACTGGTGGTACAGGATCGTTTGGTAAGAAGTTTATCGAGACGGTTTTTAAGAAATACCCTGATGTTAAAAGAGTGGTTGTTTTTTCAAGAGATGAATTAAAGCAATATGAAATGGCTCAGATGTATCCGTCGGAAAAATATCCTCAGTTAAGGTTTTTTATTGGTGATGTTCGTGATGGAGAAAGACTAAGACGTGCTTGCGAAGGGATAGATATTATCGTTCATGCGGCGGCCTTAAAGCATGTACCGGTGGCTGAATACAATCCGATTGAGTGTATAAAAACTAATATCAATGGGGCGGAGAATGTCGTTAATGCAGCACTTGAGTGTGGTGTTTCTAATGTTGTTGCTCTGTCGACTGATAAAGCCTGTGCTCCTATTAATCTTTATGGTGCAACTAAATTATGTTCAGATAAACTTTTTATTGCTGCCAATAACATGAAAGGCGCAAGGGACTTAAAGTTTTCGGTTGTTCGCTACGGAAATGTTCTCGGATCGAGAGGATCAGTCGTTCCATTTTTTATGAATAAAAGAAAAGAAGGGGTTCTTCCTATTACCCATGAAGGAATGACTCGTTTTAATATCACGCTTGAAGAGGGTGTTGATATGGTTATGCACGCTATTGATAATGCTTGGGGGGGAGAGTTATTTGTTCCAAAAATTCCTTCGTATAAAATATTAGATGTGGCAAAAGCAGTTGCTCCAGATTGTAAAACGGAAGTGGTAGGTATCAGGCCAGGGGAAAAGCTTCACGAAGAAATGATTACTGAAACAGATTCTTTACAGACTTACGATTGTGGAAAGTATTACGTTATTGCTCCTTCGGTAAATCTTTGGGACATGAACAAGTGGACCAAAACATTTAATGCTAAAAAAGTTCCAGAAGGGTTTAAATATAATTCAGGCACAAATACTGAATGGTTGAATCCTCAAGATTTAAGAAAATTAATTCAATTACATATCGATAGCAATTTTAGAGTTGAGTAATAAATGATCACTGTTAGGTATATTTATTCTGCTTGTGCCGTCATCAGCACGCCTGATCTAAGTATTTTATGTGATCCTTGGTTTACACAGGGAGCCTATGAGGGCAGCTGGTACCAGTATCCAGTGGTGACCAATCCAATTGAGGTTATTGGAAAAGTCGACTTAATTTATGTTTCTCATATTCATCCTGATCATTACGACTCTTCTTTTTTAAAAAGCTATCTCGAAAAATATCCTGAGACAAAAATTATTATTGCTGACTTTGAAAAAAATTATCTTCAAAGAAAAATTAATGCTGATAAATTTGTTGTTGAACCAATCACAAAACTAAAGATCAAAGATACAGAGCTATTCATTACAATTAACGACGTAGAAGAAGGTGATGTCATTGACAGTGCACTTGCTGTGAAATATCAGAATTCGTCTGTCGTTAATATGAATGATAACCTTTTTTGCAAAAGTCAGTTAGATGAGATAGTAAATTTTTGTCAGTCTAAAATTGATATTGCCTTACTTCCTTACACTGGTGCTGGCCCTTATCCCCAGACATATTTTGAAAATGAGCAAGACTTGTTAATTAAAGCAGAATCTAAAAAGAAACAGTTTTTTGAAAGATACCTTGCTTTACGAAATTATTTAAACCCACAGATGGCCATCCCATTTGCTGGTAAATATTATCTATCTGGAAGTCTCGCTAAGTTAAATAAGTTTCGAGGCGTAGCAGATGCTGTTGAAGTGTTGGCGATAGATCCCAAGGCCATTGTTCTTGCTGATGGAGGGAGAGCTCAAGTAAACACCCTAGATTTTAATCCAAGTGAAACCCGCGTTCAACCTTATGATCAAGTTAAACTTGATGAGTACTTGAAGTCCATTTCAAATGTTGAATTCGACTACATAAGAGATATTAATATTCCACTTTCAAGCATAAGATTTAATAAGCTGTTCGAATATGCCAGGATCAATGCAGATAGAAACTCTAAGGTTGATCACGACTATTTGATGGTGTTTGATTTCGGTGCGGAAGAAAAGATGGCTATCAATATTAATAGCAAAAATGGTTTTCTAAAAAAGTTTAAAGAGATGGATACAGATTTACCTTATTCGTTAATTAAAATCGACTATCGATATCTTTTTGGCTTATTAACGGGAGTTTACCACTGGAATAATGCAGAAGTAGGTTCACACTTTTTTACAACTCGAGTACCAGATAAATTCAGCAGGAATGTTCAATCCTGGTTAAACTTTTTCCACATATAATTATGGCTTCAATAAAAAAATTAAAAGAAAATTGTGATATTCGAGGATCTTTGGTGGCCATTGAAGATTTTCAATTAGACTTTAAAGTTCAACGAATTTTTTATATCTATGATGTTAAAGGCAAGCGTGGAGGCCACGGCCATAAAGTTAACAAGATGGGCCTCGTTGCATTAAATGGGGCACTAAAAGTAGAGGTCCAAAGCCCTAAAGAAGATACTCAATTTGTATTAGATAATCCAAAGACTATGCTTCTTTTAGATCCAGAGGACTGGCATGAGTTAGTTGATTTTCTACCTGGAACTGTTTTATTGGTGATTTGCTCGGAACATTGGTCAAAGGATGATTATTTTTTTGAACCTTATAGAGCTAAGGCTTAGTGAAGACTTTTAAAATTCTAAGATCACTTGTAAATCCTGTTTTAAAATAATAAATATTTTTTTCTTTTGGTGATAATTCGATCTGATCACACTTACCGACAATATACTGTTTGAGACCCAACTCTTTACTGTGAAGAATGGATTGAACCAAAGGCCAATGAGCCAAGGGAAAATTTTGATTATTCATAAGGTCCCTATCGTAAGCACCTAAAGCATAAAAAGCTTCAAATTGGGAATGTACGACAAAAACGGAAGAAACCATAATTTCGTTATGGTACCCCAAATATAAAAAAGCCTTATTTGCTTTAATTAAATTCAGATACGAGTTCCAAAATTCATGAGACTTAGTTTGCCCTGAGACGCTATGGTAAAATTCAATGAAATTTGAGTATTGAAGAGTATTGCTGGAATCAATCAAATCCAGCCTCAGATTTTTTTTCCCCCAGTTAATGAGTGAGCGATAACTCCTTCTGATATCTTTTGTGATGGATTCTTGCTCATTATTTAAATTTATGTAGCTAACATTCTGGTCAAAAGTTTGAAATGAATGTTCAGCTTTCATGAGCTCAATTGGAAATTGAATTGAATATGATGAAAAATTCTCACTACAATAAATGAGAATTTTGTTCATGATTTCATCATCGAGTTCCTGCTCATTAGTAATGAGAACAGCTTTTTCGTTATAAAATTTAAATTCATTTTGATGAAGAGTTCCAACAATGTAGTACCTGTTCGAGTTTACTTCGAAGCATAAGATATGAACTTTATGTTGAGGCATTAAAACGCTGAGAGATTCTACATAATCTGGATCTAAGAAATAAGTCTTATTAATTTCAGAAAAATGTTTGGAGTTATCGCTGTGAAACTGTTTATAATGCTCATTAATAGAAATTTTCATTGTGTTAAAGATACATAAATAGTTGAGAATAATAAACTTTTAGTTAGAGGTTTTATGAAGAAATTAGCCATTATTCCGGCCCGTGGTGGTAGTAAGCGCATTCCTCGAAAAAACATAAAACTTTTTAATGGAATGCCCATAATCGCCTATTCAATAAAAGCAGCTCTTGAAAGTGAATTATTTGATGAAGTGATGGTGTCAACAGATGATAAGGAGATTGCCAAGATTGCTGAGTCATATGGAGCCTTTGTACCCTTTTTAAGGTCTGATGCAGCTTCCAATGATCTTTCTCCTGTGGGCGAAGTCGTTTTAGAGGTTATGAAAAGTTACGAGGAAATTGGAAAAAGATTCGATGTGTTCTGTACTATATTTCCGACAGCTCCATTTGTAACTGGAGATAAATTAGTCAAAGCTTATAAAGAACTTACAAGTGATCCAAGTGCTGACTCAACATTTCCTGTAACGGCTTTTTCTTTTCCTATTCAGCGATCTTTAAAAATTAATGAGGATACTAAATTCTTAGAGCTGAATTGGCCTGAGAATTTTAGTAAACGTTCTCAGGATTTAGAAGTTATGTATCATGATTGCGGTCAGTTTTATTTCATGAAGACAGAAGCTTTTCTTAAGCACAAGCGATTACTTTCTAATAATACTAAGCCACTTGTCGTTTCAGAACTTGAAGTTCAAGATATTGACAACGAGACTGATTGGAAACTAGCTGAAATCAAGTATCAATTGATGGTAGAAAGGAATTCTTAAAATTCTAATCCTATGAGTTGCTTGCGATTTTCCCATACTTTATAAAAGGCTTTAACTACATCATTAAGATCATCTCTTGTGAGTTGGCCTTCCATCAGTGAAGTTAAAAATAATTCTTCGTAGTGCATTTTTTCAGCTACTGGACAAAGGCCTTTTTCATAAGAAATAGATGGATTTAAAGAGAATGGAAATCCTTTTGAACCAAAAGCAATTTTCTTTTGAAACATTGGGATTAGATAAAGAGGTTTTACGTAACCCATAGTCAGTAATGGTCCTTCACCTTCTCTATACTGAGTGGGCGCTAATTCTGCCCTCACGGCTTTAATAAAATTATTTCTGTGAATCCCATCTGCTTTTTCTGAGTGAAATTTGAAAGGAAGAACATAATAAGTATGTTCTGAATTCTCTCGTGCGCCAGTGTGAGTGATCGCCGGAATTTTTGTGAGTTCACGGACCAGATATTCTACATTGGTTTTTCTTTGATCTAAGAGACCGTTTAGTTTTTTTAATTGGCAACGGCCAATAGCCGCTTCAATTTCCGTCATTCTATAGTTTTGTCCTATCATATTGACTAGATCTGTTTCACCTTTGGCTTCGACAACAGCTTCAGCATGGTTTCTAATAAGACGAATACGATCAGCAATGACGTCATCGTTTGTCACGACTACACCACCTTCACCTGTGTGAATATGTTTATGATAGTTCAAAGAGAAGACACCAATATCTGATAAAGTGCCAGCAAACTGTCCATGATATTTTGCACCAGGAGCTTGAGCAGTATCTTCGATGACTTTCAAATTATGTTTTTTGGCAATTCTATTTATTTCATTGGCATTATGAGGATTACCAAAAATATCGACAACAATAATAGCTTTCGTTTTACTTGTTATTTTTGATTCGACAGATTTTGGGCATAGACAATAATGATCCTCTTCGATATCAGCAAAAACAGGAATAGCTCCAAAGACAACAGCTGCAGTCGCAGAAGCTGCCATAGTATATGGAGAGACAATGATTTCATCACCTGGCTCAATTCCAATCGCTCCAACAGCCGCATATAATCCAGAAGTACATGAGTTAACAGCGATAGCGTGCTTGGTTTTAAAAAATTCGGCCCATTCTTTTTCAAAAGCTTGAACTTGATCACCACCGTAAAAATACTGGTTCCAACCACCAATAAATTTAGAGAGTTTTCCACTATCTAAAACGCCCATGACGGCTTTTTTTTCTTCTTCGCCGATTGTATTATATCCAGCAAATAATTTTGTTCTTACGGGCTCTCCGCCTAAAATGGCCAATGTCATATAGTCCTCGAAGGTTCATTAATTACTTTTAAAAAATTATCATCAATAAAGAGACTTTGGAAACTCTTGTAATATTTTATAGTGCGAATTGGCAAAATTCTTTGGTCTTCAGCAATGGAAAACGTGGGAATATTAGACAGAGCAGAGACGGCCAGCGCAAAACTATGAATTCCTAGTACAACTTTGGCGTGAGCAAGATCATAGGGCAGGGGAGTTGCCCGGTTAGATAGTATAACGTTAGGGTATTTTTTTACAACTGTGTCATACTTATCGTCATTTTCATGGGGGTGGAGACGTATCGTTAAAGTGAACTTGTTTTTGAGTGTTTCAAAAGATCGACAAAGTTCTTCAACGATGAGGTGTTCTTGTAATTTTTCAGACCCTGGCACAGTATTAGGTTGATGAACGTTTAAATATTCAGAGATGTATAAAATATTCTTTGGATCTTCGATCTGATAATTCTTAATTGATCTTTGAACTTGCTGAAAATAAAAATTAGGAATGATTTTAACTAGATTTTCTGGCAAGCCTGCTTGAGCATAGACATTGAGAGCATCTAGGTCTAAAACCCAAACTTCATTTGGTAAAATAATTTCACGCTGGCTTGTTTGGTCTTTAAGTTTATAAAAGCGCATTTTATAATTCGACCAATGCTCTAAGACACAAGCACTTTTCATGTTAGTCTTATTGGCGATATCGATTAGCTCTAATTCATGATCATTATTTCCAGATAAAGAAGTCACGAGCAGGTAGTCACCGCTTGATTTAGCAAGTGCAGTAAATTCTTCAACGCTGATAAAATTATTCTTATATTCTTGTTCAAAGATTTTTATTGATGGGCCTCCCACGATGAGTGAGAAATGTTCAATGCCTAATTCTTCAACAATGGCCTTAATAACATTACCACCGCCAGGTGCATAGGCTGCAAAAAAAACATGAGAGAATAATTTAATATTTTTAAACAAGTCCATGTATGATTTCTTCGCAAAAGTTTAAAGTAAAAAGTGCACTGTTTAAATTGGAATTGAAAGGAGATTTATTTTGAATTGAATTAAGTAAATGTTGATAAGTATGAAAAATAAAATTATTTGTCTCTAGTCCAATGACTCTCGTATGAATTTGGCCTTGATTATTTTCAAGGATTTGAATTTCATTCAGGTGGTTGTTAATTTTGACAGTAGCCTTTTCAAAATAGAAAGTTAAGTCCCCGACATTGAATTCGTTTTGAGTCAGTCCAGTGAATGTAACAGACGTTTTATTTACATTATATTGAAACGAATAATTAGGATAATGAGGTGACTCAATCTTTTTTGTCACTTTAAGATTGCTGTAATGCTCACCAAGCAAGTAAAAAATGAGATCAATAAAATGACTTCCACAGTTTATTAATCCTCGGTTGTATTGGCAGGTGATTTCATTGAGATGTCCATACTGAAGAGAATCGATCATCTCTTTTAGAGAAGCTACTCCAGGCAGAAATCGGCGATGATAATTAAGCAGAACTAAAATATTATTTTTGGAAGCGAGATTAATAATCACTTTTGCATCTTGAGCGTTGGCCGCTATCGGTTTTTCTAAGATGAGATATTGAGGGTGACACATCTTAATGACATTTTCAATATCAGTAAGGCGAGTTGAAGTAGGGGTGGCGATAACGGCTAAATCAACTCCAGGATTAAGGACATCATTGATTATTGGATAAGACTTAATACCGTAGTTATTTTCAAAATCTTTGCGATTTTGTTGATCAGGATCAACCGCAAATTTAAAATCTATTTCATCAAACTTAAATAGGGCTTTAGCGTGGGTCTTAATGTCAGAGCTTAATTTAGAATTTAAATCGTATTTTAAACCAATATTTCCCAGGCCAAAAAGACCAGCGGAGACTTGCTTACTCATAGTGATTAAGTTGTAGAGGCTGTCCTCTTTTTAAAACTTGAGTTGCTTTTTTGCCCAACAAGTTTTCATAATGTTTTGGGTGAATGCCAAGTCCCGGTCTGATGACTCGAACATTTTCGGAAGTCAAAATTTCACCTGGAGCAATATCTTTTGTGATGTAGATTGAACGCTTGTGGATAATATTTTTTAATTCATTACTGGTCGGGGTGTAGTTCACTTTTCCCAGTGCCTTCCAGGCAACCAGAGTGTCATCGATGAGAGATTTCAATTCAGCAGGCTCAAGTGAAAAAGCAGAGTCAACACCACCATCAGCACGCTTGAGAGTAAAATGTTTCTCTACTACTTTTGCCCCAAGGGCGACGCTTGCCACAGAAACAGCAACTCCCATTGTGTGATCAGATAATCCAACATGGCAGTTAAACATTTTTGAAAGGTGAGGAATCGTGAGTAGGTTGGCATCTTCTGGAAGCGACGGATAAGCCGAAGTGCATTTAAGTAAAACATAATCCGTAAAATTATTTTGGTGAAAAAAGGCAATGAGCTCGTCGAGGTCAGAAAGCCTACACATTCCAGTTGAGATGATGATGGGCTTTTTGGTCTGAATCACTTTTTTGATTAAAGGGAAATGGTTGTTTTCAAATGAAGCAATTTTGTAACATGGGACATTTAATGTTTCTAAAAAATCCACCGCGCTTTCATCAAAAGGTGTACTGAAGCACAACAAGCCTAACTCGTTGCATAGGTCCATGATGGGTTGATGCCACTCCCAAGGAGTGTAAGCTTTTTTGAAAAGTTCATAGAGAGATTCACCTTTCCATAAACTACTTGGGTCAGAAATAAAAAATTCGTTAGTCCCTATATCAATCGTAATTGTGTCAGCAGTATAAGTTTGCAATTTTAACGCATGAACACCGGCTTTCGCAGCTTCTCGAACAATCTCTAGGGCCCGGTCAAGTGATTGATTATGGTTACCAGACATTTCTGCAATGATGAAAGGCGGATGGTTTTCACCAATGGTGTATTTGCCAATTTTGATATCTTTCATAAAAAATCCTTAAAATATTAACAGCAAAATCATAGTAGGATAGACTAAGTAAAATGACTATATTTTTTAGATTAGACTCCTCTTCACAAATCGGTTTTGGTCACCTCTCACGGTGTTTAAGTTTTGCTAAAGCACTAGTGGATTCCTCTAGTACATTCACCTCTGCGGATGTTGTTTTTATTGTGACAGATTGCGAAGGAAATTTTAACTATAAGATCGAAGAACAGGGGTATAAAACCATACTACTTCCTTCTCGTGAGATTCAATCTGAGGCAGACGATGCCAAGTTGGTTCTTGAAAAGCTCTCTAGTGACAAAGCCCCAATTCTCATCGTTGACCATTATAAACTAGGTGCCACTTTCGAAACTCTTGTCAGGAAAAAATTTGAAAAGATTTTCGTGATTGATGACAAGGCCAACAGGTCTCATGATTGCGATTATATCCTTGATCAAAATTACCGCATTGGTTTTGAAAAAGCCTATGATCAGTTAACGCCTGTTCATGTGCTCAAGTATTTAGGGCCGAAGTTTGCCATATTGAGAGATGAATTTCTTCAGACAGCTCCTAGAGAAATTAAGGATCTCAAAAATGTGGTGGTGTTTTTCGGAGGATCTGACTACACGGGTGAGACACACAGATTTTTAACAACCATTCTCACTATTCATTCTCAGTATTTCTTTCACGTTGTTCTCACTTCGGGCAATAAAAAATTCGAGGAGATTAAAAATTTAAGCTATCCTCATTTTAAACTTCATATTAATCCCAAAAAATTCTCAGAGATTATCCATTCATGCGATTTTTATCTTGGCAGTGGAGGCACCGTCACGTGGGAGAGAATGGCCCTGGGAGTTCCTGGTGCCGTCTTAAGTGTTGCCGATAATCAAGAGCAGGTTTCCTATGAACTTTCGCTAGGTGAGAGTCCTGAGCAATTTTATTGGGGAAAAGCCTGGGATTTTGATTATGCCAAAATAGAAGAAAAGCTTAACGAAATTAAAAAGGCGGGAATTCCTCAATTACAAAAAATGCAGTCGAGAAATTTACAATTAATTTTCCCTAATCAATTCAATCAAGTCATCCAAAATATTTTAGGTTTTATTAAACCTTAACTTTACCGATAATTTCAAATTTCGGCGGGCCTACGATAACACCATTAGGTAAGTTTTCACAAATTGAGACACCAGGAGAGATGACTACATCTGTACCGATTTCAACTTTTGTAGAAACTAAAGAGTTAATTCCTACGAGACAACGGTCACCAATTTTAGTGGCTCCACCAGTTGATGAATTAGGGGCCATGTGAACTCCATCCCCGAGAATTGTATGGTGGGCCAAGGTCACGTTGTTGCCGATAAGACAGCCATTGCCAATAACGGTGAAGGCATCAATGACCGTTCCTGCTTTAATCACATTCCCTTTTCCCATTTTTACACTGGGAGAAATGAAAGTTTCAGGATGAATGATGTTTGGAGTGAAGAGACCTAAATCGTCGCACTTCTTCATGACATTCATTCTAAATTTTCGGTCAGAAACAGCAATGGTGATGTGGTGAATATTTTTTTCTTTCAGCTTACTTAAATCAGCTCCTGAGACGATTGGCAGTCCATGAAAGCGCTGGCCTATATTTTCAACAGAGTCATCAATGAAGCATACAGGCTCGAAAACATTTTGGAGTTTAATAATTTCTAGGTAAACTTCCCCTCCCATGCTAGTCCCGTAGATAGCGATAGGAATTTTATTTGAGGTAAAAGATAAATTAAAATCAGAATACTTACCTAAGTATTCTGCAGATGCTGGTTTCGTTGCTGGTTGTGACTGGTGATTTGAGTTTAGGTAATTTTGAACATCAGTTTCTTTTACTATTTTTAAATGAGAAAAAACATTTTTGGAAATATTATTTTTTTCGATAAGCTCTTCAGCCTTTTTAGTAAATGTAATAGAGGTTGAATCATTTGACTGTTCAGGAATTGGAGCCGATTTTTTAGTTTCTACCGTTGTTTTTTTTACGGCATCTGATGTCTGGATTTCACCAATCGTTGATCCAACATAAAGAATTGAACCGATTTCTGCATTAGTTGAAAATGTTCCATTATACTCTGAAGTGATTTCAATCACAGTTTTTGTCGTTTCAATCTCAGCTAGAAGTTGGCCTTTTTTAATTTCTTCATTGGCTTTTACGTAAAGATTAACCAGTTTTCCTTCTGATTCATTAACACCTAAATTAGGAACAACAACTTGAACTTTATTCATTTTTTAATTCTCCAAAAAATCTAGGATTCTACCAATTGAGTTTTCAAGATTTGGTAGCAATTCATTTTCTAAAATACCACAGCTCGGCAAGATGAAGTTTTTTGTACCGACTCTTAAGTATTTTTTGTCAGAGTATTTTTGTGCAAGCTGAGAAATAATTTCAGCTCCCCATCCCGCATACTCATCGTTTTCTTCTAAGATGATAATATTTTTATATGACTTCAAAGTTTCAAAGTAATCTTGACTTAAAGGCCATATATTCACAGGAATAAAGACATCACTGTCAATTTCAGCATCAACCAGTAGTTTCTTAGAGATATCTAAAGCTAATCCAGCAAAAGCACCATAGCTAACAACAACCGTTTTTGATGAAAACTGAGAAGGTGAATAGAGTCTATTGGCATTCATTAAGCCAGAAATGGACACTTGAAACAATGAACTTAAAGACGATTCATGGACTAGTTTTTTAGGATAAAGAGTTTTGTGTTCAATGAACATTGTTGGATGCTTTGATTCTTTATGAATTGTTTTAAGCAGGCTTCCTGGATCGACATAAAGATTTGGCACAAAAATAGTGAGGCCACTCACTCCCACGAAATATTTTTCAATAGATTGGCTGTGAGTAGGGCCATAGCCTCTACCTGCTCCTGCGGCTGTGCGAATGAGAATAGGGCATTCAACTTGGTAGTTATACATCCAATGAAATTTTGTGGCATGATTTAATATTTGGTCAAAAGCGAGTGTCATAAAATCCGAAAACATGATTTCAGCTACAGGCTTGAAGCCTACTAAGGCCGCTCCTGTTGACCAGGCCACAATACCGCTTTCACTTATGGGTGTTGTGAAAACTTTCTTTAAATGCTTAGCGGTGAGACCTTTCGTTACTTTAAAAGCACCACCATAAGGATCAATAATGTCTTCTCCAATTAAAAATGAATTGTCACTTTCTAAGATTTCATCGAGGGCTTTATTGATGCTCGTTAAAAAATTCAAATCAAGATTAATTTCTGTCGAAATATTTGTAGTGAATGATCTTAAGATTTCTTGGTTGATGTTGGGAATAGTGTTGTTTTTCATGCTTGAAAATTCTTCGCTATCCACTTGCAAAAAATGTTCATGAAGACTTGTTTGTTCTTCTTGAAGAATTTTTTGAACTTCACTTTCTCCTATATACTTCTTTAAAAAATTGAGAGGATCATTTTTTCTATGTTCCTCGATTTCTGCTTTGTCTCTGTTATCATCACCTTTACTGTGTGGCCCCAGTCTATAAGTGTTGATCACTTGAACAAATGGTTTAGATTCAGTTCGAACAAAATTAATGGCTTTTTCTAATTCATCGAGATTTTCTAGAGGATCATTTGAGTTCAAAATAGAATGTCTAATACCAAAAGCTTCGGCCCTTTTTTCAATACTACCCGCAAGATTTTTTGCAGTAGGAGTCGATTGGGCGTACTGATTATTTTCAACCACAAAAAGAATTTTTAAGTCGTGTAAGGAAGCAAAGTTTAAAGATTCGTAGACTAAACCTTCACCAAGAGTTCCATCTCCTAAAAAGACAACGGTTATTGAATCTTTAGAGTAGGCATTCGGATTCACTTTTTTAGCTAGAGCAATTCCAGTTGCATTCCCTACTGTTCCACCTTGGATTCCATTCGAGAAAAAGTTCTTATATTTGATATGTTGACTACCACCAAAACCATTACAAATTTTACTTTTTTTACCCATGATTTCTGACAGGAGATGTTCTCTCGGTCCACCTAAGGCAATATAGTGGCCGTGACAGCGATGAGAACTGAAGACATGGTCGTGTTCGATATCAAGAAATTCTGAAGCCGCTGAAGCTATGGATTCTTGACCGATGTAAGTATGGGTTGTTCCAAAAAGTTTTCCTTTGGAAAATAAATCGAGAAGAGTTTCTTCGAAAACTCTGATACGAATTATTTTCTCTGCAACTTTTTCTATTTTGTTATCTGTATTCATTTATGACCTTATCAAGCTCTTCATGAAGTGTAGGCAGTTTAAAGTTAAATTCTTTTTCCAGCTTTTGACAGTTCATACCCATTTGCCTTGGACGTTTTATTAAATGAGGATTAAGTTCTATTGATCCTATTTTATAATTTTTATATTCCGAATGAGTCTTTTTTAAAAAAAATTCTGCAAACTCTGCTTTGTTTAATATTGTTGAAGAGCCCAAATTAAAGATTCCAGTGTACTTATTTTTTATACCAAGCTCAATGAAGGTGAAAATTGTCGAATAGTGAACAGGGTTAAAATAGACATCATTAAATAATGAAATGGAATTGTTTTGAACTGCGGAATCATTTAACCAGTCCGTAAAACTTTTTTTAGCATTGTTTGATTTGCCAAAAAAATTAGTTCGAAAGATTAAATGGTTTTTGTGCTTACTTAGGTAAGTGTCTCCCAATAATTTTGAATAGGCGTAGATATTGTTTAAAACAATGTCTTCTTCTATTGAGCCTTCTTTTTTATCGTAAATGTGATCTGTCGAGATGTGGATAAGCTGTGTTGATGTCTCTTTAAAGAAATGTGCTAAATTTAAATTAATGGCGGCATTTGATTCATAGGCTGCTTGTGGATTTGACTCACAAGTCTCAACATTGGCAAGGGCAGTTAAATTAACAACGACATCGAATTGTTGAGCGGATAACAGGCTTTTAATATTTTCTGGATTGGCTAGATTGTTTATTTTAGACGAGGTTTGAAATTCAAATATATTCCACTCCTTTTTGTTTTTAAAAAAAGGAATAAGCATTGATCCAAGTAAACCGTTTGAGCCCAATATTGCGATGTTCATTTTAAGTATTTATCCCTAGCGGCTTCTATTCTTTCAATATTATCATCGGGGCCATTTCCAATAGAAATGTTTTCTAATGCAAAAAAGATAGGAATATTATGATCAATGGATTTTTTATAAATTTCTAGGCGATCCTCTGTTGATTCTGGCAGACAAAGCGTTGAAAAAGCCACAACACAATTTAAAGACTTATTTGGATACCCTGAGACTAAACTTTTTAAAGTGGGGTGATGAGGCATTATGTGAATTTCGGTTTCTTCAGCGAGAATTTCTATTTGATTTTTTTTTGCATAACTTTTAACGATATCTCTTTGATTGAAAGCAGAAAAAAACTTCGTAAATCCATAAGACGGATAAATATAAGCTGTGCCCGCAAATTGAAATTGCATTGAGACATTGTTTGCTTTGCGCTTATGAGGCCATAAAGATTCGTCGTGAAAAGGAAGATAGAATTCATTTAATTTTTTTGTACCGGATGATTTGTTTGGGTGAAGTAATCTAAAATCAACAGAAACACGAGTAAAGGGAGTTTCATTTATTTCTGATCCATGAATAATTTTTGAGTTAAAGCAGTAAATATCACCATTATTGATACTTAGTGGTTGGCAAAATTTTCTTAAGTAATCGTCAATTTCAGGTTGGATCGCTTTTTTAGTTTCAAGGTATTTTAAACTTGCAGCAGAATCTTCGATCGAAGCGACATATAAAGAATTAGAATTTTCGGCTTTTGTTAATGGCAACCAAAAGTTAAATACTTCAGGGCCATGACCATACCATTCGTCAGAATGGTATTGTACTGTTCTTGCACCTGGGTAATGAATTCTGATTGCTGGCTTTGATTGGATGAAAAAATGATTTGAGTAGTAGGGCATGATGGTAGTTTGTAATAAAGAGTAATATTCTTCGTAAATTTTGGAATCTTCAAATACTCCATAAAGCGCCTCATATACTAATGGCAATTTACTATAGTCAATATGCTCATTAAGTGTGTCGAGTGTGAAATTAGTCATGGGCAAATTAAATTTTTGAGAGATCGCACTTTTAAAATATTCTGCTAATTTAAAAAGGTTGTGATCATATTTAAGCACACCAATTTTATTATTTGAGTCAAAATCCAAACTTTTCATTCTGTCCTTTCTTTGAACGGGCAAACATTTTGCTATACCAATATATACTAATGATTGGTACAAATTGTCTTTTAAAAATGCTTAGTCTTATCGGATATGGTCTCGAGCACTAGTGTGACAGAAATATCGTTTATCTTAAGGTCTGATTGAAAGCCGTATTTCAGGCTTAATTCAGAGGGCGATTGACTAGATGAGTTGATCACGGGATGAAAAATTGGAAAATGCTTATTGCTAACTTCTATAGGGTAGGGATTGAATCGACCATAGATGTTACTAATTACAAAAACAGGACGATTTATTGCTACGCAAATATGAGGGATAGAAGTTTCATTAGAAACGACCCACGCTGCACCTTGTAGGATAGAAATAAGATCGAGAAGCTTAGGTGTCTTTCCGACTAAATTTTGTGCATTTTCAATATCAAATAACTTAATATTTTGAGGATGCTCTAGATCATTTATTGTGCCACAAAAGACAACTTTTTTGTGATAAGTTGCAATAAGTTCCTGGCCTAAGCGGAGGTAATTTTGATTACTCCAGCGCCTAAAAATGGCGGCACTTCCTATGAATAGAACTATGTAGTCTTCTTTTTTTTCTTCTTTTGCTTGAGCATCCAAATTGTAAGGGAATTGGAGTTGGGTAACAAGTGTTCGATTTAATAAATTTGAGAAGAAGAATTTGTTTCTATCGAATTCAAATTGAAATTCAATCGAACTTTCTAGTAGGTGGTCATAAAAATGATCAGCCCATTTTTTTAAATAGGGTTGAGAATTGGTAAAATCTCCTAATTGAGCAATTTTTAGGGGAGAGTTCATAATTCTCACGAGAGAATCACTATAGTGAAATTCTCGAGAATAGGTAGAGTTGATAATGGTTTCATATTGGCAACTTGCCAGTCGAAATAGGGATAAAAATCTATAGAGTTTATTCCTCCAAATTTTCTGACGGTCAATCCAAATAAACTCATCGACAACATTTTTATCAAAATGTTCAGACAATTCTTTCCAAGCAATATTTCCAATCAGTGTAATTTTTTGTTGAGAGTAAAATGGAGAATTTTTTATTTCCTGAATGTAATTTCTGAATAAAATATAGTCCCCAATTGCATCGACTCGAATTAAAGCGATGCCTTTTTTAGACTTGGGAATAAAAAAACTTAAAAATTTAAGAATCAAATATTCAAATTGGAAATAAATTAAATTAAGGAGTTTGATCATATGCCCTTAATGTTATCGAATCATTAAAAAATCTAAACTTGATAACAGATTTTACAAATGTAAAAAGTTTGTGTGTTGTTAAGAAATATTCAATTTCTAATATGCTATTCAATCCTATGATAGAACGAAGACTAAATAATTTAAGATGAAAATAAGTAAAATAATATAGGGTCTTTAAAATAGAGCCACCTTTACTTAATCTCCTCGTTTCTATTGCCGTAAAATGATCAAAAAACCACATTTTTATAAGATACTTAATCAATTCAATTTGCGCAGGCCCTTGAGCTTTGAGCTCGATATCGATAAACCTGGCAAGAGCAAATTGAGTAACCAGGTGATCCATTGTTAGAATCGTAGATTTCGAACGGCTTTCATCGTGAGTCCTAAATAGACAACAAGGAAAATCAAAATACATGATATTTTGCGCACGAGCGACAGCCTTAAACATAAAAGCTGTATCTGAATAGAAAAGATTTTGAGGCACCAGATGGGTAACTCCAATAAGCCTTGTTTTGATAAGCTCTATTTTAAAAAACATATAGACGCTTTGGACATTGATTTCAAATTTCAGATAATTCATCAAGATTTCAATTTTATCTATTCGCTTAACTTCTCCACTATAGTTCTGACACATTTCTTTAAAATCCAGTCCACTGAAAGTTTCCGGAATAAGCAAATCAATTCCAGGATATTGATTTAATATTCTGTATACATTTTTAAAGCAATCAGGATGAAACTCATCATCGTCGGCCATCCAAATAAAGTAGTCGCCAGTTGCTTGTGTTACTAGGTAGTTTAAATTATCTAGCTCACCTATGTTTTTTGGATAATTAAAAATTTGAATGCGAGCGTCATCTATTTCTAGTATCTCGTTGCTTATCGGAGAGGTTACATAGTCATTTCCGATGAGAATCTCTAGGTCATGATCCCCTTGAACAAGAATACTTTGGAGGCATAATTTTAAGAAATCAATTCGATTGTAAGTTGTAATGCCAATTGTGATTTTCATGGGAGCCTAATGAATGTCTATTTTATAAAATCAATAATGATTGAAATAGGTTTTCCAGATGCTCTCATGTCATGGGGTAGAGATCTCATAACAAACATTTCCTCATCTGGAACATTTTCACAAATACTTTCGTTATCGTTTTTATAGTACTGATAAAATTTAATTGTTCGGCAATTTTTAATTTTAGAAGATTCGATAAGCTCTAGTACTTCCTCGTAAGTAGGGAACCACAGGTGAGCATTCCCATCATTTAAAAAATGGACTTGGGTGGAAGTTGTTTTTTCATCGTAACTAACTGAAGCTCCCATCATGAGGTCAGCAATAACCTTTCCATGAGAATCATAAACAGATCTGGATTTTAAGAGGCTTGATCTATAGTCGGGTAGGCTGAGTCGAAAAACTCCATCAGTTTTTAACACTCTATAAATTTCATCAAAGATAAAAGGAATGGTTGATTTTTCTAAATGTTCAAATACATCTTGAGACTGGATTTTTGTTATTGTGTTATCTTGAAAAGCTAGAGGCAATGTTGCATCGTGCTTAAATTCTCGCTCGTGACTAGGGTAGAGGGCAAGGCCCATGAAGTTTGGAATACTATATTGATGTTCAGTCTTGCCGAGATTGCCATAATATAAATATTTATTGTGTTGATTATGTAGCCAGTCCGATTGAATTTTATTTTTCCGCTTTTCAAAGAAATAGCGCCTAGGTGTTTTAAGAGCATATTTGATTAAATTTTTAGTTGTGGAAATCATGGTTCTCCCTATCGCTCGATAGAATGGGTATGTAATATCTGATTATTCTCTATCTTTTACAAGAAGATTTTATTATTTTATACGGTAGAATTCTTAATTATTTGTCTCAGAAACTATGAATCTTGTCAGCCAATATTTTCATAGTTAACATACGAATCCAATTAAAGGGCGTGGCGAGGAATATATATGACCAACGAGCAAACATTTGAAAAAGATGGCCTAGTTGCCCTTGAAAAGTGGATACCGTTAGATAAATTGAAGTCATTGAATGGTGAATTGGATTATTACTTTTCAGAATACTCAATCAATGCCAGTATCCATTCTCAATTTTACGATAAATCCACTAAAATTTTTGATCATATGCATTTTTTAACCTCAATTAATTTTGCTGAAATGATGGTTGATCTCGCCGATGAGTGGAAGAAAATTAATCCACAATTTGAAAGCGAAGGATATATGCTAACGCGAGCATCTTTTAAAGAAGAGTCAAATGCACCTGAGCCAATATTATGGCACAGGGATAAGCCTCAAGGTACATTGCGCAATATCTTTTATTTAAATGATATTGGAAAAGAGTCGGGCCTTTTTAGATTTATGGTTGGAACGCATAAAACTTCTGAGCAGATTAACTTTGCCATGACAGAGAGTGAATATCATGCTCATAGTCAATTCATTCAAGACTGCGAAGCTGCCCCTGGGAGTGCATTATTTTTTGATGCTAATGGCTTTCATTGTAATTACCCTCGTATTAAAGCACGCCGTTCGCTTATTCTTACATGGTCTAAGCCAAGCGCAGGACAACAAGGAAGTCGCATTTTGTTTTCTTCTAATAATTTAAGCGCCAGGGTTCTGGCTAATATGAAATATTTTGCCAATCCTGATTTCGTCCCTTTTGAAAATAAAGATTACGATTTTAATCCTCCTCGCTTTTTACCGCCACCAGTGGTTTGGCGTTATTTACTAAAATCAATAAACCAGCACTATATTATTGAAATAAAGATTTTTATTAAATCTATTCTCGATAATTTAAGAGGTAAGCAGCAAAAATATCGAGGTTCATTTTTGAACGAGCAGTATAAATGAATGATGTGAGTTCGGATCTTTGTCTAGATACCTATGCTACTCAATCGCCTGTTTTGTTTATTGTTTTTAATAGACCTGATGTCACAAAAAAGACTTGGGAAGCTATCAAGAAAGCAAGGCCAAAGAGAATTTATATTGCTGTGGATGGTGCCCGCAAAAATAAGCCAAATGATGAAGTGTTTTGCAAAGAAGTTAAAAATATTTTTAATGAAAAACTAACTTGGGATTGTGAGATCAAGCGACTTTTTCGAGAGAATAATTTAGGATGTAAATTAGCTGTATCTCATGCCATCACATGGTTTTTTGAACATGAAGAACAAGGTATTATTTTAGAAGATGATTGTTGTCCATCGCTGACCTTTTTTAAGTTTTGTGATGAATTATTAGAGCGATATAAATTCAATGAAAGCATCATGCAGATTTCAGGCTCTAATTTTATAAATACTCCGCATTTCTCAACTCAAGAAGCTCTCTCATATTATACAACTTCATTAAATGATATTTGGGGATGGGCGACATGGAGAAGAGCTTGGAGTAAATATTCATTAAAGATTGATGACTATGAAGATTTTAAAAGAAAAAAATTAGTTGCTCGTTATTTTAAGAATAGGGACATAGAAAAATGGATCTATGAATATTTAGATGCCTCTAATGATCCAGACTCGAAAGTTTGGTCCCCACTTTGGGTCTATTGCTTAATAAAAAATCAGGGCTACGCGCTTGCCCCCACTGTAAACTTAGTCCATAACATTGGAATGGTTGGAGAGGGTACTAATAATTCAGATTCATTTATTGAGTATCAAAATTACGAAGCCCATGAAATTAAAAATTATTCTCTTTTACATCCTCAAGATATTAATGTCTCGTTTAAATTAGATTCACAACGATTCGAGCTTATTCGTAGGACTGATCCTGCCGCTAGTCCTAGAGCGAGGCTTCTTAAGCGAATCCGTATACGACTTAGCAAGGTGAAGAAGAGATTTCTTGCAACACTTTAGAACAATACTTTTAACTTGGTCCTTGAATGATAAAAAAATTTAAAGCTACAGTTCGATTTTTTCTTTCACAATTTGTTCCTGAGTGGGTGAATGTACAAATTGGAAACTTGACCTTGGATAAAGGTGAAACATTATTTACAAAATTTTGTCATTTGTATTTTAATCAAGCCCCAAAGGGCAAAGAAGGAATAATACTTGTTGATATTTTCTTTGTTCCTGAGGTTCTCATTGCCTACGGCTTTTTCATTAATTCACTTCGTGCTAAACATGGGAGCACTGTTAGGCACTTTATCTACCAACATGGCCTAATAAAACCTAAGATCGCTGCCGTTTACAATGCCCTTGGCTCAAGTGGCCCTCTGCGAGTTCTTTTGAGTTCAGAACAAAAAAAGCGATCTAAGATTCTATTTAAAGAAAAACAACTTCTCGTGAATTCAAAAGAAGATTTATATCATTTAAAAATTGAAGGGGTTCACGTCGGAATAGATATCTATGAGTCTTATTTGCGCGATCACAACCAAGCAACCGTGGATATTTCTGATCCTCGTCTACAAAAACTTTTAGAGGCAGCGGTAGAGCTTTATATTTTTTGGGATGATTATTTTAAAAAGCACAAAGTCTTGGCTTATGTCACTAGCCACGATTCTTACGTCTGGATGAATATTGGTTGTAAACTCGCTTACAAATATAAAGTCCCTGTTTACTTGCCAAATCCACGAGATGTCACTTTTGCGACAGAGCCATTTTCAATCTACAAAATGTTTAAGCATTACCGCACATGGTTCCAGGGAATGTCTTTAGAGGAACAAGAGAAAGCTCTCGCCTTTGCCGAGAGTCGTATAAATAAAAAGCTAGGTGGAGAATTAACTATTGAGATGCATTATGCTACGGCCAGTGGCTTTGGTGCAGTAGATGAAGCTTCAACTCCTTTGCTCAAGAAAAATGATAAGATCAAAATTCTCATTGCGAGTCATTGTTTCTTTGATAACCCTCATGCTTATGAAGAACTTCCTTTTTGTGACTTTTACGATTGGCTTAATTTTCTTGGTGAGATGAGTTTGAAAACTGATTACGATTGGTATATTAAGGTTCACCCAGACCCCTTGCCTGGAACAATTGAAACCGTCATGAAGATCATCAATAATTATCCTAAGATTAAACTTATCAATTATAAAACGTCGCATCATCAACTTGTGACAGAAGGAATTAATTTTGTCTTCACTTGCTATGGAACGATTGGTGAAGAGTACCCACTTCTTGGGGCACAGGTTGTCAATGCTTCTTATAATCCAAGGGTTGCTTACGATTTTAACTGGCATGCAGACAGCAAAGAATCTTATAGAGATCTCATTTTGGACCTTGGTTCGCTTAAATACCAGGTTAATAAGAGGGATATTTATGAGTTCTATTATATGAATTATTATTTCAATTGGACTGATGACCTTATTTTTGATTCTTACCGTAAATTTCTGGGTGATTTTAAAGAAAAAAATAGGATGAACGGAGATGTTTACGAGTATTTTATAAATGAGACATCGGAACAAAAAATCCAGGAAATTAAGCAAAATCTACTGGGATACATTAACTCTAAAAAACAGCATTATTTCGAATATAAGCACAATTGTTAGTTTGACAGTATTATTAGTATCGGCCTAAATTGTTAGAGTTAAATTCAATGATTTTGGGAGACCTTCTATGGCCAATTGCCTTGTTTGCAAGTCAGAATATCAACCTTTCATCTCTTTTGGAAATCAACCAATTGCCAATTACTTTTTGCATGAAAAAGATTTTGGAACGGAGTACTTTTTTGAAATGAAAGTGGGACATTGTGAAAAATGTCAAATGGTTCAATTAGTGGATCAACCATCTCCTGAACAAATGTTTCATGAAAACTATGCTTTTTTCTCTTCGACATCTGAATATATGAAAGTGCATTTTAAGGATTTTGCTCTATCGATTAAAGATACTTATTTAAAATCAAATGATCCCTTCGTTGTCGAAATGGGTTCAAATGACGGAATCATGTTGCAAAATTTTAAAAATCTTGGATACAGACATTTAGGTGTAGAGCCCTCTAAGAATGTTGCAGAAGTGGCCATGGGAAAAGGGATTAATACTATCAATTCTTTTTTCAATGAAGAGACAGCAGAAAAGATTATTGCTCAATATGGAAAAGCAGATGCTTTTTTAGCAGCCAACGTAATGTGCCACATTCCGTTTATTCATTCGATTGCAAAAGGTGTGAAGAATTTATTGTCAGACAAGGGTGTTTTAGCATTTGAAGATCCATACCTTGGAGATATTGTTCAAAAAATATCTTACGACCAAATTTATGATGAGCATGTTTTTTTCTTCAGTGTTAATTCAGTTAATAATGCCTTTAAAATGCACGGGCTGGAAGTCATTGACTGCCTTCCACAAAAAACACATGGCGGGTCGATGAGATATATTTTATCTCATGTGGGGGCATATCCAATTTCAGAAAATGTTAAAAGACAATTGAGAATAGAAGAAGATCTTCAGTTATCAAATCCTGCAACTTATAAAAAATTTGCATCGAACGTAGAGAACTCGAGAAATGATCTGGTCAATCTTTTAAAGAAGATCAAAGCAGAAGGAAAAAGAGTTGTGGGGTACGGTGCCACTTCCAAAAGTACGACAGTGTTAAACTATTGCGGGATCGGCCCGGACTTAATTGAATTCATTTCAGATACAACTCCAATCAAGCAAGGGAAGTTTACCCCAGGAACTCATATCCCAGTAAAAGCTTATGAAAATTTTAAAGCAAAATATCCAGAATACACTCTGCTCTTCGCGTGGAACCATAGAGAAGAGATCATGGCAAAAGAATCAACTTACACTAAAGACTTAAATGGTAAGTGGATTACATATGTTCCAGAAGTTCATGTCTTTTAAAGGATAATTATGGAGCTGACGATTGAAGGAATTGAATTTAAAGAACTAAAAACTTTTGCTGATCGCCGAGGTTATTTTCGCGAAGTTATCAGAGTGACAGATGATCCATTTTTTGATGTAGGTTTTGGGCAATGGAGCCATTCTTATATGTTCGATGGAATAATAAAAGCATGGCACTTTCATAAAATTCAGACAGATTATTTTTACGTTGTTTCGGGTGTAGCAAGAATTGGGTTATGTGACTTAAGGCCAGAATCAAAAACCTTCAAGAAGACCATGGATTTTGTTCTAGGAGATTTTCAAACACCCTTAGTAGTAAAGATCCCTCCTGGAATTGCTCATGGGGTAAAAGCCATACAAGGGCCGGTTAATCTTATGTATATGATGAGCCACACATATAATCCTGCAGATGAAATAAAAATTGCCTATGATACACCCGACATAACTTTTGACTGGCATAAAGATTATATAATTACTTAATATGAAAAATTTTTATTCTCATAAAAATGTTATTGTTTTTGGTGGCGGTGGCTATATTGGCAGCCTGCTAGTTGATTCATTAAAAAAAATGAATGCTAATGTCTCTAGATTATCTGATCGAAAATTAGATCAAGTCGATGGTGTTAAGGATCATTTAGTTGATTATAGCGATCTTGAACAAATTAAAATAGCACTTGAAAGTGCTCATGTGATTTTTTATCTTCGGTCCCAAACTAGTGCTTATAAATCAGAAGAGAATCCGGCCCTAGATTTTGAAAGTAATTTTAAAGCAGCTTCTGCCGTTTTAAATGCTGCCTTTCTCAATAAAAATATTCCTAATTTTGTAATGGCAAGCACGGTTACAGTGTATGGCTTAACTCCACAAAACCTTTTGGTCAACGAGCAGTGTAATCCAAATCCCACAACGATTTACGATGTCCATAAATTAGTATTGGAAAATTTAATTGAGAATTACTCCAAGCGTGGTGCTATTAAAGGTGCAGCCCTCAGGCTTGCCAATGTTTTCGGTCCGGGAAAATTAAGCTCCTCAAACGATAGGGGCATTTTAAATCAAATAATCAAGAAAGCTCTCAAAGGTGAAGAGATCACAATTTTCGGCGATGGAGAGTATTTGCGAGACTACATATATGTCGACGATGTGGTCAACGCATTCTTACATATTGGTGCAAGCGAAGATTTAAAAGGTGAGGTGTACAATACTTGCACTGGTGAATCAAGAACCCTTAAAGAAGCTGTAACGATAGTTGGTGACGTGCTTGGCTTAATGAGTGATAAAAAAATAAAAATTAATTTTATCAAAGAGCCAGAGTATTTGCTTCCAATTGAAAAGAGAAACTTTACTGGTGACAATGCAAAACTCAAAAAAGCTTCATCGTGGTTAGTTTCAACCTCATTTCGGAATGGGGTCGAAAAAACAATGAGAAGCTTAAAATTTTAGATATACTGGTAATTTAAATAATACAGTTAAAAATGCAATTGAAATTTTAGAAAAGGTGAATTTATGAGTAGTGAAACAAAAATTAAACTCAATATAGGATGTGGAGGAAGACCACTAGCAGATTACATCAATGTCGATATGGACAATTTAGAGGCCATGAAGACGAGATATCCTCATCAAACTTTTGATGATAATTTAAAAGTTTTTAATTATGATATTTTCAATCTTCCTTATCCCGACAATAGTGTGGATGAAATCAGGGCCGATGCTTTTATTGAACATCTTTCATTTGCCGATGAGAAGAAGTTATTCTTAGAAGTTAAGCGGGTTATTAAAAAAGATGGTGTGTTCACTTTTTCTGTTCCTAATTTTGAGAAAGTAGTGAGAATGTGGCTAGATGCTAAAGATGATTTTAAAGATTTTTATCGCCTTGATGATGAGGCAATAAAATCTCAACACTGGTTTGGAAATTATTCTTACTCAACAGATAATCGTTGGGGATATTTAACCGCAATGATTTTTGGTTCACAAAATGGTGAAGGCCAATATCATGTTAATTGTTATACAATTCCAAAAATCAAATCGCTCTTGAATATTATTGGTTTTGAGCCAGTAGAAATTTCAGAGTTCTTATGGAAAGGGGATCGTGATCCGATGATTCAGGTCTTGGCACGAAAAAAGTAGATTGAATTTTTACTTTATATCCTTGAGTGAATTCTACAACTATAATCTTAAGATTAAATTAAAAATAATTACCTACATTTATTTTTGAAATAATATAATAATTCTATTTGGAATTTTTTTACATGGAGGTAAAAATGCTATCTAGAGTTTCTTTTGTTTTATTTCTTACTTTTTTGATCTTATTATCAACTTGTTTTGCAGGTGAGGGGTATCAGTTCGGTGATTATAAGAGCCTTGGTTTTATTGCCCCTCAAGTTAAAGGAAGAAGTAATGTTGATGAGCCGGATAAGGGAGAAATAGTTTTTGATGCAACGGCTGGATCCTTTTATGGGTATAATGGAACAACCTGGAGTATTTTAGATTCAGATGGCGCTTCAGATACTGTTGTAAAAACTCCTGGTGCAACAAATCCAGTGATGTATTCAGCTTTTGTTACTGATGGTTCGTCTTCAACGTCTGTTTCAAGAGAGTACAGTAATTGGATTAATGGAAACTGCACTAATTCTGCAACTGGTGTTTATGTATGTACTCTAGAAACAGGAGCATTTTCAGCAACACCTAATTGTGTTGGAACAGTAAGTGCATTGGTTGCTCTTTTTGCAAGAGTAACGTCAGACTCTGCTACACAGGTCACCATAAGAATATATAATTATGTTGGTGGATTAGAAGACGGAGATTTTTCTTTAATTTGTCATGGTTTAAAATAGGATTTGTAATAAAATTCCCTTGCAATTTATTGCGAGGGAATTTTACCAATGCTTAGTGTTGGATTTCTGCATAGGTCATATTTCTTTACATTTTCCCTGCCTCAAATTAATATTTTCAAAAATTCTCAACGCATCAGGAAAACTCCATGAAACAAATTTTAAGACCTTTTATTCCTCCTGTTATATTAGAAGTTCGCAAAAGGTTTAAAGAACACATAGATAGAAATATGTATTCAAATGAGAAGTTTAAAAAATGGTGGCATGGATTTAAGGGAGATTCAAAACTTGATGGCGATTTAATTTTAATGGTTGATTGCTTTGTTGAGACGGAAGGATTTAAAGGAATGTCCATGTATTGGAATTATTTAAATAAGAAAAACTTGGAGCAAATCAGCGAAAGCGGAATGAGTAATTTCAAACAGACGGTAGCTACAAGTTACTATACATGGATCGATGGTATTAAAGGTGTTATCGGTAAGAATTTTCTTAAAGATATAAAAGACTACAACCTTCCTGTCCCAGTTTGTGAAATTGTAAAAAAACATGAATTTTTGACAATTGACGAGTCCATCCTATTCAATACGATGACAGCTCTTCTTTTTGATTATGTTAATAAAACCTATCCAGAAATAATTAAAGACTGTGATGAAGGCAATGTAGGGAACCCGTTATTTATTGACATAAATGGCCAAAAAGTTTCACAAGATATTCTTAGTTCTGCTATCGAGTATTCGTCGGTTATGAATGGATTTAAAGGAACTCCAAACACAGCAATTGAAGTTGGTGCAGGGTCAGGGCGTACTGCTGAATTCTTTATGAAAAAGCATGCAAATATAAAATACGTGATTTGCGATATTGTTCCAGCGCTATACGTATCGCAGTTTTATTTATCTAATACCTTTAAAAACAAAAAAGTATTTAAATTTCGTAATTTTGATAATTATGCCTCAATTAAAGAGGAGTTTGAAAATTCAGACTTAGCATTTATAATGCCACATCAATTGGAATTAATTCCATCGAAGTATTTTGACATTTTCATGTCAATTGATTGTCTTCATGAAATGAAAGAGGAACAAGTAAAAACCTATTTTAAAGCTGCTAATCGTCTTGGAAAGTTTTTCTACATGAAGGCCTGGAAAACCACAGATGTTCCATTTGATAACATCACTCTTACGGAAGATAAGTATGTTCCACATCAGAGCTGGACAGAGGTATTTAAAAGAGATTGTTATGTCCCATCAGATTTTTTTGAAGTGATGTACAGAACAAATTAGTCGTTATTCTTTTCGAAAATGTAATTATAGTGATAACTCTCATTCTCGGGAAAAGAATAATTATTAAAATTATGACTGGTATAGACAGAGATTGATTTATTTAGTTGTTTAAATCTTAGAGTATTAAAATAAGATTGAATTTCATTTACGCTAAGAACCCACATTGGAATAATCCTGTCGGACATATTGACCTGTGCACAGGCAAAGGTGTCTGTGTGTGTAGATGGTGTATCTAGTATGACCACATATTTAGGATGAAGTTCAGTGGCCCTTGAAATAATTTCCTTGTAGTCTTCAAAATAATGAAGGCTAGAGCCAAACAAAACAACATCAATTTTATTTTTTAGAGAGTCATCAAGGTCTGATATGTACTTAAGCTCAGGAATATTCTTTGTTTCTATGGAGTTGACCACATCAGGTAATTCCATAATGGTGTATTCAAGTTTCATTTGAGGGCAGCAAAATTTTAAATAAGTGTATTGCTTAGCCGCCCCTCCTCCAATGTCGAGTATTCGAATGGTAGAGTGTTTTAAGGACAAGCCCGATACAAAAGAAGTGAAGATGTTAAAGCGATTATTTCCAAGTGCAATCGATGATGGTTGGCCCGAGACTGCTAGGTGGTAGGCACTTGTTAGTTGGCTTTGGTATTCAGAATATTCATTTATGTAATATGAAGTGTTCATCGTCTTATACTGGAGGTTTATTTCTTTTAAATTTTTAAATTTCCCTTGATAGGTAATCTTTTTTTTCTCATCGATGTAGTTATAATAATTACTTCGGATGGTGAGTAGCTTTTCTGGTAATAGTTTTTTCAGGATGTTTTTTAAATGCATAAAATTCCACTTCAGAAGATAAGTTATAAACGAAACGAGTTAATAGTATCTGCAACTTTAATAATGTCTTCTTTTGTATGAAAAAAGGAGATTGGAAGACTTAAAGTTGTCCTGTGAATTTCTTCTGAGATTGGACATTCAACATTGTCGAGAATTCCTTTCATGGCCAATTGCTTATTGGGAGAAATGGGGTAATGGATCTCTGTTTTAATTCCTTTTTCCATGAGAAAATTTTTTAACTGGTCTCGTTTTTCAGTTCTTATGTTGTAAATATGGTAGACGTGTGTTGCATTCGCAATCGTCTGAGGTTTCACATAAGATCCTAACAACACTTCATTATATACTGTTGCTAAAAATTGTTTGTGCTCATTGATTCTATCTAAGCTCTTGAGTTTTACGCTTAAAAAAGCAGCTTGAACCTCGTCGAGCCTAGAATTAAATCCAACAACTTCATTGTAATATTTTATTTTTGATCCATAGTTGCGAAGCATCTTAATAGAATTAGCCAACTCTTCATTGTCGGTTGTGATTGCTCCAGCATCACCTAAGGCACCAAGGTTCTTTGTTGGATAAAAACTAAAAGCATTAATATGTCCGAATGTACCAATCTTTTTCCCATGATAGGTTGCTCCATGTGCCTGAGCACAATCTTCTATCAGTTTTAAATTATATTTTTGGCAAAGCTCTAAGATTGGGTTCATGTCACATGGTTGTCCGTACAAATGAACAATCATGATGGCACGTGTTTTTTTTGTGATCTTTTCTTCAATTTTCTTAGGATCAATGTTGTAAGTTTCTATATTAGGTTCAACCAATACCGGTTTAAGACCGTTTTGAGCGATTGATAGTATTGTGGCAATGTAGGTGTTTGAAGGAACTACGACTTCATCGTTTGGGGTAAAATTAAAAGCTCTTAAGGCCAAAACTAATCCATCTAAACCTGAAGCGAGCCCTACAGTATGGCTTACCTGTGTATATTGAGAAAATTGTTTTTCAAATTCATTTACATATTTACCTAAGATATACTGCCCAGAGAGCATAAAATCAGTAAATTTATTTTGGTACTCTTCAAAAAAAGGTGCATTGAGTTTTGCTAAGTTTTCATAGTCTATGTTCATGTCATATCCTTGGCTAAAAAGTGTTCAAGCTCCATTCATTTTCGCCTTCTTTGTTTTTATAAACAAGGAGTTCTTGCTTGCGAATGTAGTCGAAAGAATTCTTATGTGACACAATTATAATAATTTTTCCTTGAAAATATTTTTGTAAATTAATCAAGATTCGAGATTCTATGTCGGGATCTAAGTTAGCCGTGGCTTCATCGAGTATATATATATCGGGCTGTCTGAGTACGGCCCTTGCTAGGGCAATTCTTTGTTTTTGGCCAGTGGAGATATTGGCATTCTCACTAAATTTATGATTAAGACCATCGGGAAACTGACTAACGAAGTAGTCGATTTCCAAGTCTTTTAGTACCTGAATTATTTTTTCGTCACTAATTGGATTTTTTTCCTCAGAACTGAGAAGCAAGTTGTTTTTTATTGTGTCGTTAAAGATGTAAGCCTCAGGCCCAATGTAGGCTACTTTTTTTCTAAAAGAATTTAATGATTTGTATATAGTATTATTGTTGGCATAAACATCACCGCTATCAGGACGATTGGCTCCCAAGAGTAAAGAAATGAGAGTACTTTTGCCAACACCTGATTCTCCTTTGATAACTAATGGTGAGTCAGGGGTAACTTGAAAAGTGAGTTGAGTGAAAATCTTTTTCCTTGAGTAAGAAAAATCAATATTATTAAAACAAATATTTTTTATACTTTCTACGATTTCAACTTCATCTGGTTTATGAAGATTAGTTTTCTCATTATCTATAGTTTCATTGAATTCGATGATTTTATAGAGACCGTGACGGTTAAATATGAAAGAGTTGTAAGCCGCGAGTACCTCACTTCCTCCCTGAGCAGACCTAAAAAAAATATAGATAAATGCCAAGAGTATAGAAGCTTCAGTATGGATATGTTTTTTTCCAATAAAAGCAATTATCACAATAATGAGAATTCCGAAAAGGTTTGGAATATTATTTTTAATGACTGAGTTGATAAAAAAACTTTTATAGCTATTTTCATAACTATCAATTTCATCATTTCCATCAGAAATTGCTTTGTCTATGAAGCCATGAGCGAGAAAAAAATAGTTAAATTTCACCCCTTCATTGAGTCTTTTATTAATGAGCTCCCAATTTAGAGTGATATTACTTCCAAAATTTTTGATTTTCATATTTAAAAATTTTGTTGGAAGAAGAATCAACACTAATAAGCCCATACCGATGGTCATTTCTATAGGAGCTATTCTAAAACCAGATAAGAGTAAGAGGACTGTGGTAATCCCAGCAGTAATAACAACGGTTAGATCAAGGATGCATGATGCTGCCCGATTTAAAGTTTCGGAAAATAAACTCCCAACTTCATGAGAAGATATCGTTGAAGCATTAATAAGCGAGTTTTTCAGAATGATTTTTCTTTGATGAGAGAGAAAACTCTGATTAGATGCACCGCTTAAATAAGTTTTGAACCCAATAAAAATCGACCTACTTGTACCTATAATAATGAAAAATAATAGCCCGTATTCTTTAGGAACCATTCTTGAAACAAGATTGTCCGGAGCAGTGAGAGTCAGTCCAATCTCAGCCAAAAAAATCTGCAAGCTAAAGGCAAATAAGTACTCTGTAAGAAAGAGCAGACAACCAACCACAAAGGAAAGCAGGAGTAGGGCAATAACTTTTTTGCCTAATATTTTTTGATAAAGTTTACTTCTCATAGTTTAATTGGCTCAGTATATTCAACCGTCAACAGATTTGAAACAAATAAAGGGACATTAATGAAGGGTATTATATTGGCGGGTGGGCAGGGAACTAGACTTTACCCAATGACAATTGTCACATCTAAGCAGTTACAACCAATTTATGATAAACCAATGATATATTACTCAATAAGCTTCTTGATGCTTGCCGGGGTGAAAGAATTTTTAATCATTAGCACTGAGTACGATACTCCCTTTTTTAAGAAACTTTTAGGAGATGGGCATAGTCTTGGAATCAACATAAGTTACGAGGTGCAACATAAGCCGACAGGTCTGCCTGAAGCATTTATCATAGGTGAAAAATTCATTGGTAATGATGATGTTCAACTGATTCTTGGAGATAATTTATTTTATGGGGATATGAGCTTTTATAGAAAGGCTTTGACAGATTTCACAAATAGAAAGTCTAAAGAATTAGGACAAATTTTTGCTTACTCTGTATCTGATCCTAGTCGTTACGGAGTTGTCGAATTTGAAAAAGGGACAACGAAAGTTGTGTCTTTAGAAGAAAAACCTTCAAAACCTAAATCACATTTTGCTATTCCAGGACTTTATGTCTTTGATTCTTCTGTGGTGAGAAGAAGTAAAAGCTTAAAGGTCTCTGCGAGAGGGGAAACAGAAATCACGGATTTAATGAAATCATACTTTGATGAAAATTTATTAAACGTTAGGCAAATTACCCGCGGTGTCGCTTGGCTCGACACCGGGACACCGAAATCTCTTCTTGAAGCATCAAGTTATGTAGGTGCTATTGAAGAAAGACAGGGGCTAAAGATTGCTTGTCTTGAAGAAGTCGCCATGAGAATGGGATACATAGACATTGGCCAATATAAAAATCTCTTAAGTGAACTTCCAAGTTCTCCCTATAAGACTTATTTAGAAAAATTGTTGCTTGAAGAATTCAGTTAATGAATAGCGAAAGGAAATTTAGCTATCGAGCAGATATTGATGGGCTAAGGGCCATTGCTATACTTTCTGTTCTAATTTTTCATTTTTTTCCCAAGGTTTTACGACGTGGTTTTATTGGTGTCGATATCTTTTTTGTCATCTCTGGCTATTTGATTGGTTCTATTCTTCTCAATAGTCTGAGTCAGGGAAAATTTTCATTTAAAGAGTTTTATCAAAAAAGAATTATACGGTTATTTCCCAGTCTAATTGTCGTTTTACTTTTGACTTTAGTGATGGGATTTTTTCTATTTTTTCCTGTAGAACTCAAATATTTATTCAAACATATAAGTGCGAGTGCTTTTTTCCTCAATAATTTCTTACTTTATTCAGAAGTAGATTACTTTGATAAAAGTGCAGACTTTAAGCCACTTTTACATATGTGGTCGCTTTCAATTGAAGAGCAATTTTATATTTTTATCCCATTATTTATGTGGGGGATTTATAAAAAAATAAATTGGCTTAAATGGATTCTGACAACATTGACGATTTTATCTCTTTTTTATTGCATCTACCTTCTAAAAATAAATGCTTCAGCTAGTTTCTACTTCCCACATTCAAGATTTTTTGAATTATCAAGTGGAATACTTGTCGCGATTTTTGAAAAAGACCTAATGTCTATCTTCAAAATTAATTCAAAAAAAAGCCAATATTCTTGGGTAGGGATAGGATTTTTAATTCTATCCCTATTAATTGTAAAAAAGTCTGTACCTTTTCCTGGGCTTGGTTCCTTAATCCCAATTGTTGGGACAATCCTATTAATCTTAACAAGTAAATCAAGTTTCAATAAGAAAATTCTTTCTAATAAATACTTAGTGCACATTGGTTTATTGAGTTATCCCTTGTATCTCATACATTGGCCTTTAATCGTTTTTTTCAAAGAAAAATTTATTGATCTTGATTGGTCATTAAATGCACTTATCCTCGTGCTTACTTATATTATTGCTTTTTTACTTTTTCGCTATGTAGAAACACCAATTAAAAAGTTTGGAAATAAATCTAAAGTGGCCACATGCTTATTTGTAACTATGATTTGCTTGGGCATACTGACTTACTCATTATCCAAGGGAGACGGATTTCCAAAAAGATTCCCAAATGAAATCCAGAATTTAATCTCTAGCTATGATTTTAAATTTGAGCATTATGCTAGATTTAATACCTGCCATTTTAACGGTGAGAAGAAGTACCATTCTTATACATTGGATTGTGTTGAGCTTGGTTCCTCAAAAAAGTTTTTCATTTGGGGGGACTCTTTTGCAGCAGCACTTTATCCGGGTTTTAAAAAATTACAAGAAAAAATAGATTTTGGGATTATTCAAAAAACGACCTGCGGAGCTCCACCATTTGGACGGATATGGTTTGATAATGCCTGTTTAAACAGGACTCAAATGATTGAGAAAAATAAAGAAGCCCTTAGTTTAGTTTTGAAATCGAATCCAACCCATCTTATTTTGCATGCTTATTGGCAAAATTATGGAACACCTGAAATTGTTATCGGAGAGTTAAAAAATCAGATAAAGATCTTAGGAGAAAAGCTTCCTGACCTTAAAATTATTATCATTGGTCCAGTTCCTATTTGGGGTACTTGGGATAAAGGACTGATCCCTTACTCGATTGACTATTGGAAAAAGTACAAGCAAATGCCAGAGTATATGGACTTAGGTTTGCACAAAGACTTGTTTGATTATGATAAAAAGTTTCAAGCTGCCTTTAGAGAAAAAAATGTTCATTATTTATCTGTTGTAGAGAAAGTTTGCAATAGTGAATTAAAATGTAGGGCCATGCTAGGACGTACGATCGAAACGATGATGAGTTTTGATTTAGGACACCTGACTAAAGGTGGTTCCGAATATTTAATCGAGAGATTATTTGAAGCTAATATTTAACTAAGAAGTTAAGCCTTTAAATAATTCAATTGTATCAGCTATTGATTTTTGATACGAACCCTCATACCTAAACCCTAATTCTAAAATTTTTTTAGAAGATACTTCATAAGAAAGTTGGTTCATAATTTTGTGCTGAACTAGTTTCACAGTCAGATTTGGGCGATATTTTGTTAATTCATCAACAATTTGCCTTACTGTTAAATTTTCTGTGACGATATTATAAAGTTCACCATTTGTGATTTTATTCTTGATTGCGAAATTTATTGCCGCAACGGCATCTTCTATTGCAAGGTAAGGACGTTTTTGATCCATTGCGGTTTCCCAAACAGTTAATGGTTGGTGAGTGAGGGCCTGCCAAGTAAATTTATTAACTGCAGTGTGAAAGCGCATTCCTTCTGACTTTCCATGTATTGTTCCAAATCTAAAGATTATTCCCTTTAATCCTTCTTGAAAGAGGTTAAGAAGGTATTGTTCTTCTTTGATTTTACTGTCGGCATATGGGCTTTGGGGCAATAGCTCTTTGCAAGTTTCATCAACTAGAGTTGATTGAGACCCATACACACTTGTCGATGAAGGAAATAATACAGGTACTCCATGCTTTAAACAGGCATTGGCAATATGCTTTGTAGAATCTAAGTTATTACTGTAAACCAATTCAGGATTTCCTGATGATCCGGCCGCATCAGTTAGTGCTGCTAGATGAATAACAAAATCAACATCTTTTAGATAATTATCAAAATTAATATCAGAAACTTTTGATTCGATAAACTGAACATTACGATTAGGAAGATTAAATAAACTACAGTAACGATTTGCGGACATATCATCAATTAGAATGAGTTCAGTTGAAGTGTCCACACTTCTGATGAAAGCAGAGCCAATATGTCCTAGTGCGCCAGTAACTATTAATTTCATAAAAACCTCACAAGTTAAAAATTAAATCATAGGTTTTTAACTTTGTCAGCCCAGCCAATTCTAATTGTTAATATAGACTTTCTCTTCTAAAATAAAATTTCCAATTGGATCCCAATTGAATCTTAAGAGGAATCGTGGAAAATACACCCAAAGTTTCAATTATTTTAGCAGTTAATACACTTAATCCATTTTTGGATGAAGCAATAAATAGTGTGCTTTTACAAACATATGAAAATTTTGATTTTTATATAATCGCCAATAATTGCTCAAATGAGTTGATGGATTTATTAAAAAAATATCAAGATGCTCGAATTAAACTTTTTCGCACACATATCGGCCAGCTTAGTTTTAATCTAAATTTTGCCATCAATTTATCAGATGCAGAACTTGTCGCACGAATGGACGCAGATGATGTATGTCATGTAGATAGAATCAGAAAACAGGTTGATTACTTTCTAAAACACCCTGAGGTAGATGTATTAGGAACTCATGCCACAATGATTAATTCTTCAGGAGAAACAATTGGAAGAATGATTAAGCCGTTAAATAATGATGAAATTAGAAAAACAATGTGGGTGAAAAATCCATTGGTTCATCCTTCAATAATGTATAAAAGAAAAACTGTGCTTTCCGCTGGTGCTTACCTTGGAGGACAAAGCTCTGAAGACTACAGCTTGTGGCTTAGATTAGCCCGAAGTCCTAAAGTTACTTTTGCAAATCTAGACGAAGAGTTATTAAAGTATCGCATTCACCCAAAGCAATCTAAAGGTAGTTTACTTCCTTATTGCGAAATAATAGGTCACATGAGCACTGAGTTTTTTTTAAGGCCATCGCCTTATAAGTTGTGGGCTATTTTAGTTTCTGTAATAAAAGTCATTAAAAGAGCATTGTTATAATCTATTTTTCAATGTGATTTTCAATAATCCATTTTGAAAATGGGAAACTACTCGTGAAGGCAGGAGAGACTGCATTTAAAATATGAACTGAAGTCTTGTTACTTTCCACAATAAAATCTTGGACAAGTTCATTAGTTTCAATATTTAAAAGTTGAGCTCGTATTCCAGGTTTAGACCATTTATTAAATTCAGCGCCTTTAAGGTTTTTAACTAATGATGTCGCTAAATTTATAAAGTAATGACGATAATATTTTCGAATTTCACTGAATGCAAGACTTCTAAAATTAAAAGAATTTAAGATAAATAGTTTAGCCTGATAGTAAATAACAGTTAAAAACTCACTTATTTTAAAATTGTCCAAACCTTGATAATTCTCACGCCAAAAAGCAGGAATAGCAGTAGGCCCAATTTTAATTTCATTGTTAACCGTTATGGTGAAATGCACTCCTAAAAATGGATTTTTTAAGTTTGGAACAGGATAGACATTATATTTTATGGGCATAACATTAGTAGGGTCCATTTTTAAGTACAAGCCCTTAAAGGGAATTATCGTGTATTTTTTTCCACACCCATAATCCTGGGCAATTTTATCTGCATACAGGCCAGCTGCATTGATTAATTTTTTAAATGTTACTTCTAAGCTCATTGTGCTGATGCAATTGTCATTTATTTTTTTTCTGTAAGCTTGATTGAAATAAATGATAACATCCAGAGAAAGAAGTTGATTTTTTAAATGTTGACAAATTTCCATTGGATCAATTGTTGCTGTATTCGGGGAATGGAGAGCTACCTTATAGGTTTTAATGTTAGGGTCAAGTCGATTTAATTCTTCTTCATTGATGACCTTGACCTCTACGCCATTTAATTTTCCCCGGCGTTCAAGTTCATAGATACTTTTAACTTCATCTTCATTTTGAGCGACTACAATTTTTTGGCATCGATTAATTTTTAAATTATTTTTTAAGCAATAATCCGTCCAAAATTGACAGCCTTCACGGGTAAATTTAGCTTTTAAACTATCAGCGGAATAGTAAAATCCAGCGTGCAATACACCACTGTTGCGACCACTGCTGTGCTTGGCTACATCAGATTCTTTTTCAATCATGACAATTTTAGCATCTGTATTTTTTTCTTTTAATTGCAGTGCTGTGCTCATACCGACCACACCAGCTCCAATTATAAGATAGTCGCATTCTATTTTTTGTATATTCACAAAATCCCTCAAACTATTTCTATTCTGGCTTAACTTCTATAGATCGATTTTTAATTTTATCGTAGAACTGAATTAAACCTAAACTAGTTAATATATTACGCGTATGAATTTTTAAAAGTAACTTGTAGTGGTAGATAAAGGCACGCCAATCTAATCGTTGATATTTTTTTAAAATATATATTCTTTCTTTTTGACCGAGAATACCTTGATGGCTAGAAACTCCTTCCCCATCCATTAATACAACTGGCATTTGGCGATAGTAGTATCCCTTGCTTCCAGAGTTTATCAATCGAACTGCAAAATCATAGTCCATTGCAATTTTCAAATTTAAATCAAAATCACCAATTCTATGAAACACATCTTTTTTTACAATCAAGGAAGGATGGGGAAAGGGCATTTTAGTAAAATCTAATTTTTCATTAGGCGATACGAGCATTTTTCCATGCTTAATATGATCAATTTCTATCTGGGCATATATAAAATCAATCTCTGGATTATCTTTAAAGATTTTCAATGCTTGCTTGTAATAATTTTTATCGGTTAAAGTGTCACCACTATTTAAGTAAGCAATAAAGTCATTTGTGGAGTTCTTTGCACCTTTATTAAAAGCATCAGAAATCCCCATGTCTGGCTCTGAAATATGCTTAATATGGCCTTCTGAAAGAAACTTTAAAGTATTTTGACAAGAGCCACCATTGATAACAAGTGATTCTATTCCACTTACATTTTCAAGTGAGTTTAAAGTTAATTTTAATTCTTCAAAATTATTAAAACTAATAGTGATAAGTGATATTTTATCTGTATTCAATCGGAAGTTCCTGATGGCATGAGCGATTTTTAAATTTAAAATACTTATCGAAGTTAAATTTTTTCCCTTCTTCCCATGCTTTGAGCAATTCATCTTGGTGAGTATTACCGTGAATGTTTGAAATTTCTTGTTGAACAATATTGATAGGATTATTAACAATAATTGTTTCATCAAAGCAGAGGCCTAAGCGTTTTGCAAATGATTTTTTATGGATTTGAAGTTTTTCTTCTAAGCTATTTGGTGCTTTGAATTCTAGGCCTGTGATGAGAGAAAGAAATTCTTGTCTTGAGAAAATATTTCCATCCAAAGAAAGTGGATAGTTCCAATCATGTTCTCCCTCGCTCCAATACCAAAAATTATAATTATCAATTTTGATCATTGGAGGAAGGCTTTGTTTGTCATTAGTGGTGTAACAATAGTCTAGATGTTTTCCTAAGCGAATTGAGGGAATAATTTTTGCGGTATTGAATTCTAGGAGAGAGTCCCAATCGATAGTATTTTTTAAAAAGATGTCATCTACTAAAAAAAGTATATTGTCTGATGAGAGGCTTTCTAGAAGATTGATAAGTGTTGATTTAAAACCCAAAATTTGATCGGAGTGACTAGACTTAATAAGATTTGAAAAATTTTCAAAAAGTCCACTGTAGGCTTTAGTATATTCCTGTTTTGAACAATTAAAAATAACATGGGGAAAAATTGACTTGGTGCTGAGTTTTTGAAGTGATTCAAGTAAGGCATAAAGCTGTAGTGGGCGATCTTTGCTGAAAATGATTATTTCTAAACTTTGTGTTCGTTTTACTTTTAAATCTTCTAGAATGAGGGATTGTGAGTAAATTGGTGAAAACTTGAAAAATATTTTCAAATGGATTTGAATTTTTCTTTTTTTTCGCAGGAAATAGCGAATGGAATCTTTCATAGTTAGGTATAATTTCATAATATGATTACACAATATAATAAAAAAAGGGTTTTGTTTTGAAAATTCTCTTGGCCTGTGAACATTACTATCCTTATAGCGGCGGCGTGGCAAAATATATGCAAGAGCTAGGAGAGGGGTTGACTGAGTTGGGACATAATGTTTCCGTAGCCACGAGTCATCACTTGGGAAGAAAGGGCTTAAGCTTCTCAGGAATCACAATAATTCCATTTGAAATTAGTGGGAATTTAGTTAATGGCTTTACGGGAGATACTCAAAAATACCAAGATTTCTTACTTCAGGGGGATTTTGAGTTATTCATAGTTATGGCTGCTCAGCAATGGACTTTTGATTTAGTCGTGCCCATCATAGACAAAATCAGAGCACGAATGATTCATATTCCTTGTGGTTATTCCTATTTAGGTAGTGAGAAATATGAAGACTTCTATGAAAAAGTAGGGAGTATTCTTCATCACTTCTCAGCCTTAGTTTTTCATTCAAATAATTATAAAGATATTGAGTTCGCACGAAAGTTTAAACTTCAAAATATTTACGTGATTCCTGCGGGTGTGAATTTAAAAGAATTTGTTTTTGATAAAACAATAGACATAAAAAAGGAACTTAATATTCCAGAATATTCTTTTGTATTTTTAAATGTGGGTGCACCCCCATTTAACAAAGGGCAATTAGAACTTCTCAAAGCCTATAAAAAAGCACGCTTTGAGTTTTCCACTACACTAGTTTTAAATAGCCAATATAAAACATCTCAAGGGGTATTGTATTTTTTCAAAGAATGCGTGAAGTTGCTTCTAGGGAAGTCTATTTTCAACATTATTCTATCTTCGAAATTTATTTTTTCTAAAAACAAAAAAGTTATACTCTGCAACCTCAAGAGGAAAAAACTCATTTCTTTGTATTTTGCTTCTGATTTATTCGTATTGCCTTCACATATAGAATATTCTCCTCTGGTTATATTTGAATCTATGGCCGCTGGTGTTCCTTATTTAGTCAATCCCGTTGGGAATTGTGAGGAAATTATTGAATGGACTAAAGCGGGCTATTTGATAAACGATGTTACAGTCAAAGGAGAGTTTAAAATTGCTGACGTGGAAAAACTTTCTTCGCAACTAGAAATCTTGAGTCAAAAGAAGAGTGAGCTCAAAGCTTTGGGTGCTAGAGGCAAAGCTTGTATTGAAGAAAAATTCAACTGGACAGAAATTATTAAGCAATACTTACTTATATTAAAAAAATTAGATGAAAAAAATTAAAATAGCTCGGATTGTAACAGCACCTATAACTTACGTTCACATACTGAATTTACTTGATTCAATTCATAGAAGTGATATTTACGAACTGCATTTTGTTTGTAGCCGAGGTGACTTTTTGAGCCATTTGAAAAAATCTTTTCCGAAAGCACGTTTTCATGAATTAGAAATAGCAAGAGATATTAATCTCGTCTCTGATTTACAATCATTGTTAAAATTATTCTTACTTTTTAAGAAAGAAAAATTTGAAATTATCCATTCAAATACTCCTAAAGCAGGACTTCTTTCTTCTATTGCTGGAGCTCTCAGTGGTATTCCTATCCGATTGCATACTTTCACTGGCCAAGTTTGGGCGACTTCTCATGGAATGAGAAAGCTACTCTTGAAGTTTTTAGATAAATTTATAATTAGATTCAATACCATGAGCTATGCAGATAGCCACAGTCAAAAAGACTTTTTAATCGAAGAAGGACTTTCAAAAGAAAGCAATTTACATGTTCTCCACAAGGGAAGTTTAGGGGGGATTGATGTAGGACGATTTAACAAAGAAAGATTAAGTCACGAGTGTTCACTTGAAAGGGAAAAATTGTTTCCAAATTTTAAAGGAAAAATTTTGATCTATTTGGGCCGAATAAATAAAGATAAAGGGATTCTAGACTTACTCCAAGTTTTTCATGAGTTAAAATCTCAATTTCCAGTCAAACTTCTTATCGTTGGTCCCTTAGAAACAAAAGGCGATGTTAATTTTAATCTGCTTATTGAAAAAGCCAAGAGTGACTACGACATTAAGTTTATTTCATTTACAAGCACTCCAGAAGTGTATTTAGGTTTTAGCGATATTTTTTGCTTTCCGTCCTACAGAGAAGGTTTTGGTACTGTCGCTCTTGAGGCCCAGGCATTAGAGCTTCCAGTCGTTGCAAGTAACATCTACGGATTAAGTGATGCAGTTGTTAATAACGAAACTGGTCTTTTGTTTGAAGCCAGGAATCAAAAAGACTTTCGTGATAAATTAGTTCAGTTATTATCTGACGAGAGCTTAGCTTTTTCTCTAGGAAAAGAAGGAAGGATGCGTGTTGAAAGAGATTTTGATCAAGTTATTTTAACTAAGGCTATGATGTCAGAATATGAAATATTATTAAAGAAATACCTTAGAAATTAAACTTAGTGGGTAATTCCTTTTCTTCCAATGACATTAGCCACTGTGATAAATAAAATCTTGATATCAAACCAAAGTGATTGTTGTTTGAGATATTCTACATCGAATTGCACTTTATCTGGAATTGAAAGCTCGTCACGACCGTTGACTTGAGCCCAACCCGTTACACCTGGTAAGAGAGTGTGAATATTAAATTTGGTTCTAAGCTCTATAAGATCGTGCTGATTAAAGAGTGCTGGTCTTGGTCCAACCAAACTCATATCACCTTTGAAGACTGAAATAAGCTGGGGAATTTCGTCTAAACTGGTTTTTCTCAAAACACCCCCAATTGAAGTCAAATAGCTTTTTCCTTCTAATAAGTGAGTTGCTACTTGCGGGGTGTCGATTCTCATGGTGCGAAATTTAGGCATTAAAAAAATGATATTGCTTTTCCCAATGCGCTTAGACCAATGAATAATTGGACCCGGACTAGTGATTTTTACTAGGATGGCTACGACTAAAAATGGAATTAGTAAAAATAGTGCGGCTATAACTGCCAAAATTAGGTTAAAACATCGGTATTTCATCCCAAAATTATTTCATATTAACACTGTGTCATCAAACCTTTTTTAGCTTTGTTCACATGACAATCTTCATTCTGAGGTTTACACTTTTTGGACTCATCAGTAAGGAACTAATTAATGGCCAATCTTTTAAATACATTTAAAAATCCTAGAGTCATTTTTGCATTCTTGTATGATGTATTCATCTCTTGCATTACCTTTTGGGGAGCACTGGCTCTTCGTTTTGATTCATTTACATTTCCTTTAATGGATCATTTAATTTTCAACAGATTCTTTTTTGTTTCAGTTTTTATTCAGTCTTCTTGCTTTATCTTTAATGGATTATATAAAGGCGTATGGCGATTTTCTTCAATGTACGATCTCATCAGAGTTGTCAAAGCTTCGGCGATGGGAGTTGTACTCTCTCTTGTAACATGCTTTTTCATGATGAGACTTGAAAATGTTCCGCGTTCAATGTTCCTCATCCAGTTTTTCCTTTTAGTCACTGGCCTTGGTGGTGGACGATTTATTTATCGTTTTTTAAAAGATCAAACATCTATGAGAAATATTCTTGGTGGACAAGATCCTGAAGTAAAAAATGTCATTATCGTCGGAGCAGGAAGAGCAGGAGAAAAACTCGTTCGTGATATTCACGCTACTCCAGGCTTGAAGTTAAAAGTTGTTGGTTTCGTAGATGACGATAAGTTTAAAAAGAACACTCTCATTCACAACGTAAAAGTTTTTGGAGATTCTTCGCTTATCTTAGAATTAACCAGACAATTGAGTGTAGAAAAAATATTTATTGCAATTCCCTCTGCTAGCGGTGACGACATCAAGAAAATTGTATCTCACTGTAAAGAATGTCATGCTGAAATTAAAATTCTTCCTAAGATGGATCACCTCTTATCAACTCAAGTGGCCATATCATTACTTCAAAACTTGAAGATTGAAGATTTACTCGGCCGAGAACAGATTCAACTTGATACGGAACATTTAACAAGCATGATTGAAAATAAAATAGTCTTGGTAACAGGCGCGGGTGGTTCAATAGGAAGTGAACTTTGCATGCAGATCGCTAAATTTCAGCCCAAACTCATTGTTATGGCCGATTATTGCGAGCTTTTCATGTATGAGCTCGAAATGAAGTTTAAAGAAACTTACCCAGAAATTCCCTATTTCCCGAAAATTCTCGACGTGAGAAATGCTCATAAAGTTGAAGAGACATTCAGAGAATTTAAGCCTGAGATTATTTTTCATGCAGCTGCATATA
>JAYSPR010000146.1:0-16583 GCA_043721975.1 Bacteriovoracaceae bacterium | reverse complement strand
TCGAAAGTTGAGCTTGTTCATCAATAGGGGCCCCTTCGACTTTAGTCACTGTCAACTCACCAGAATTATCACTTCTTTGGACCTTGGTGCTAGCTCCTTCAAATAAATCGTGGGTGGCCTCATCAATTTTTGAAAGGGCCACGGCACCTTTAAAAGTCAAAAGAGAAGTCACATGATTGTCGGGATTGTAGATCGTTTGAAAATCAGTTCCCCTCACCCCCATGGCCGCCGTACGAGTTCGGATAAAAAATTTATTTTTATCTTTATTCGCTTCTATTTGAGTCTTTTCTACTTCTGTTCGAATTCTCCCTTTTAAAAGAGAAATAATGCCAGGCTTTCCTTGAGTCATAACGTTCACAACTATTTTACTTTCAGGGCCCATGCTCAATTGTGAATTATCAATGAATTTTAATTGAATGAAACTTTTTGGACCTGAGACGAGAGAAGTGTCCTCAATGAGATCATCTCCAACGCTCACGATACTGGCTTCAATGGCCCCAGGAATTAACTTAGTCACTGCACCGCGAATCTTGATGACTTTGGCAATCCCTTGAGCTCCATAGGTAGTTTTAAAAGGAGAAATACAAAGTAATGATAAAAATAAAAATGAATTGAACTTCATCATGACAAATCTTCTTATTTTTTACTTCGTCTGTTTAAAATCTTTACCGTCAAAACTAAGCGTAATATTTTGATCTTCCTGGCGACTGCTTATATTCACTGGGCGTTTCCAAAGAGCGAAAAGATTTCTCAATGTGTCTGAAGCATAACCGAAATCTAAATCAACTCCGCGGTGTACGTGGCGCAAAAGAAGCTCCCCTCTATTTTGGAAGTTTCCACTTTCAACTTCGATAACCGGAGACCCAAAATTTGAGAGCTGATTTAGGAGTTTATTTTTTATATCTTGAAAATCTCGAGTTTCAATTTCATTTCGACCCGTTCGTGGATTGTATTTATAAGTGAAGAGCTGCTGGCGTTCACAGAATTCAGGCGTAAAAAATTCATCAATAAAACTGACGTCGTTATGAGTTTTTCTTACATCAAATATTTTTTGTCTTCCAAGTCCAAGTTTTTTATCCCAATTATGTTTGGCATGCATATCTTCGCAGTCGTTATATTCTTTACCAAATCGTCCCGTATTCCATCGGTATTCTATATCGCGATAAAGCTCAATTCCAATTTTATAAGGGTTGATATTTTGTCTACTCATGGCCATGACACCAGCGTGGTGGTCGGCATAATCAATGATCTCACTGGCCTTAAGGGCCCTAGTGGTCATGATATGAGAGTGCCAGTAACTGGCCCATCCTTCATTCATAATTTTAGTTAAGCGCTGAGGAAGAAAATAATAAGCTTCATCTCTTAAAATACCTAGAATATCTGCTTCCCATTCTTCTAGGGGTGCATTTTCTAGAAGATAGTACATAATGTCGCGAGGGTAATTAACTTTTTTATCGCGCATATCTAAATTTTCTTGTGAAGGTACAGCAGGGCCTACTTCCGTGCGGTCTTTTGATCGCATAAAAGACTTGAGAGCATTAGAGCGATCATCAGTCAGGCTGGCAATCTCCTCTCTGGCCGTTTTCATGCGCTCTTCACTTTGTCTTTTTGTATCAGAGGTTTCAAAAAGCACACCGACATCAATAAGATTTTCAATTGAATTGACTCTATCGATGAATTCTTCCACTCGATTTTGTCCGTATCTTTCCATGTAACGTCTAATTTTCGTTCCATGATTGGCCATAACCGAGAGCATATTTCTATCAGTGTTAGCAAACCAAGCGTTGTTTTTAAAAAAATCAGCATGGCCATAAACATGGGCCATAACTATTTTTTGGTCAACCAAGTGATTAGCATTTAAAAGGTAGGCATAACAAGGATTGGTATTAATAACCATTTCATAAATTTTCTGTAGGCCATAAGCATAGCCTTTAGAAAGTTGATCGTAGTCCATACCAAAACGCCAATGAGGGTATCTGCTAGGGAAACCACCTTGAGCGGCTAAAATATTAATGGTGTCATAATCACAAACTTCAAATCGCACTTCGTGAAAATCTAATCCGAACTCTAAGGCATAAGAGTGAATTTCATCTCTAATTCTTAATAATTCGCCTTCGAGAGGTTTGGTTCTAGACATGAATCAATTCCTTTTTATTTTCCTTTACCCAAAAAATCTTTTATCGAATCCAAAATTGCATCTTTATTTTTTATTTTTGAAAGAATAACTTTTTCGTCATCCTCTCCGTATCTGACGGCCAGGTCTTTATAAAATTGTCCTGAACCATAACGGCTTTCGACTTGCCCATAACAAAATACATTGGAAGCTGGGAGAAGATCTTGGTCAAGAATTTCTAAACACACTTTGGTATCATCGGCAGACCAGTTATCTCCATCTGAAAAATGGAAAGGATAAATATTCCATTCACTAGGATCATAATCAGCTTGAATAATTTCGCGACAAAGTTTCAGTGCACTTGAAATAAGTGTTCCCCCACTTTCTCTCGTCTTAAAAAATGTTTCTTCATCAACTTCTTTAGCTGTAGCATCGTGGATGATATAGCGAACTTCAATGTCTTTATATTGGCTTTTAAGCCATAGGTTAATCCAAAAACTTTCAGTGCGAACAATTTCTTTCTGCTCATCACCCATTGATCCTGAAACGTCCATCATGTAGATGACAACTGCTGAATTTTCAAATTCAACCTTTGCATCACTTGCTCTATACCTAAAATCTCTTTTCACTGGAATAACACGTGGATCATTAAAGTCGTAAGTTCCAGAAGCAATTTGGCGTTTCATGGCCTCGCGGTAAGTTCTTTTAAAATGCTTAAGTGAATTTGGCCCCGTCATACCAATAGAAGTATATTTGTTTGTCACAGAAGGCATGGCCTTTTTGCCCTTAGGCTCAATTCTAGGAAGTGCTAATTCTTCTCCGAGAATGCTAGCTAATTCTTCTAAACTTAAATCAACTTCTAGCTCTTTATTTCCAGCTTGATTTCCAACTTCTTTGCCGTCGCCAGGTCCTTCGCCTTCTTGTCCATCGACCGGATCACCTGACTCTCCATTACCTTGTCCCATTCCACCTTGATTTCTATCACCAAATTTAAAACGAGGAGTGTCGATTGATGGCATTGGTATTTTAAAGGTTCCGTCTCCCTTGGGAGACGGCATTTCACCTTTAGAAACATATTTTCTTAGATTGTCGCGAATTCGTCCTTTGACGATTTTTCTAAAACGCGCGTGATCTCTTTTAATTGGATGGTCCATTTCATACCCTAATCATTTCTGTTACGATTTAGCTGAATCACCTTTCGCAAAAATTGAAGCCACGAAATTAAGAGCATCCGTCGCACAAATTTCACAATAACCATGATTTTTAATTAAACGAGACTTAACAACATCGATTTTTTCTTGGGTTTCTTTATCGACAACTTTTGAAATGATCGTTGTGAGTTTAATTGAATCTTTTTGGTCTTCAAATAATTTAAGTTCAAGAGCTCTATGGAGTCTTTCGTTCATTTTGTAATCAAAAACTTTTCCTTCAATCGCAAGAGCACCGATATAATTCATGATTTCACGACGGAAATCATCTTTTCTCGATTCAGGAATATCGATTTTCTCTTCAATACTTCTCATGAATCTTTCATCAGCATCTTCTAGTTTATTAGAATACTTATTTCTGATTTTTTCTTTTTGAGTGTAAGCTTTTACGTTATCAATATAGTTTGCACAAAGTGTTTGAATCGCTGATTCATCAACTGAAATCGCTTTTTGCACATCATTTTTAACGATATCTTCATATTCTTGACGGGCAATCGCGAGCATCTCTTTATAATGATCAAGTTGTTCTGGTGAATTAATAAGACCGTGGTGTTTTAAACCACTTTCTAATTCATTAAAGACCATGAATGGGTTAAGACAACCCACATGACCATTTTTCACAAGAGAATTTGAAAGTTTATCTTGAATGTAGCGCGGAGAAATTCCTTCAAGCCCTTCTCTGATGGCCTCTTTTCGTAGTTCCTTAACATTGTCTTCATTATATCCTGGTAAAGTCTTACCATTATAAAGCTTCATTTTTTGAAGTTTGGTTAAGTCTGATTTTTTTGGTTCTTCAAGTCTGGTCAAGATCGACCAAGTGGCGGCCATTTCAATAGTGTGAGGAGCAATGTGAACATGAGGAATGCGCTCGCTGTTGAAATCTTTTTGATAAATTCTCACTTCTTGATCGAGGCGAGTGATATACGGAACGTCAATTTTTACCGTTCTATCGCGAAGAGCTTCCATAAACTCATTTGATTGCAGTTTTCTAAATTCAGGTTCATTCGTGTGACCTAAAATAACTTCATCAATATCAGTTTGTGAGAATTTCTTTGGCTTAATTGATTGCTCTTGAGAAGCACCTAATAAATCATACAAGAAAGCCACGTCGAGTTTTAACATCTCGATAAATTCCACAATACCACGGTTGGCGATATTGAATTCACCATCAAAATTGAAAGCTCTCGGATCTGAATCAGAACCGTATTGAGCAATTTTTCTATAATTGATATCCCCTGTTAACTCAGTCGAGTCTTGGTTTTTTTCATCTTTTGGCTGAAATGTACCAATCCCTATTCTGTCTTTTTCAGAAAGAAGAAGTCTCTTAACACGAATATGATTGAGAACTTTTTTCCAGTCGCCATTATATTTTTTGAGATACTCTCCTAAAATATAACGATCGGCCGGACAAACTTCTGCTTTGATATTAATTTTATAACCATCTTTTCTTCCTTTATTGACATCATCGAGAAATTGCTTTCTCACTTCGACTGGAAGAAGCTTTAAAGGCTCTTCATGCATTGGAGAAGGAAAAAGCTTTGCTCCACCTAAAATTTCTGATTCAGATTCATCAAACCACTCAAAAGTATAAAGTGCTCCAGTGTCTTGACGTGAATAATGCTCAAGTCCTTTTTTAATCATGCGCGAAATAGACGATTTTGCAGAACCAACGGGGCCATGAAGAAGCAAAACCCTTTTTTCTGTACCGTAGCCTGCAGCTGCTGATTTAAAAAAGTTCACCAATTTCATGAGGTGAACATCAATACCGAAAACAGCATCTTTACCATTTTGGATTGGATCGTCAAAAAAGTGGTAACGAGTCACTTCTTTTTTATATTCAGTATAAGTAGTTGAGCCGTATGACATAATCATGTCATGAACTCTTTGAAAGGCATTTCGAGTGATGCGAGGATTATCCGCCACCAGATCTAAGTACTGTTGAAAACTTCCAGTCCAATGTAAATGAGAAAAATCTGAAACTTTGTAATTTTCATCCATGAACTTGTTGATATCTATTTTTGACATTTATCCTCCCTAAAAACACGATAAATTTAATCTGTAAATTATTCTCTTTAATTATGACATAAATTCAAACAATGTCTCAAAATAATTTTTTCCTGACTTTTTTAATCACCCATTGGTAAAAAATTGCGTTTGACAAAAATTCTTCAGGGTTCGACAATTAGATAAATATTTATTAAAAAAAATTTCTGGAGTGAGATGGGAATCATTGCGACTGGACTAACTGACATTGGCCAAAAAAGAAAAACAAACCAGGATTCGCTCTATTTAAGTTTAGAAAATAAACTTTTTGTGGTCGCTGATGGTATGGGTGGACATAACGGTGGTGATATCGCTTCGCAGATGGCAGTTAGAATCTTTCCTGAATTTTTAATAAAAAATAATCAACAAGACCCAGTTAATTTACTCAAAACGTCTATCAGGGAAGCTAATTCCGTTATTAAACAATACGGCGAGACTCATCCTGAACTTGTGGGCATGGGCACAACAATCGTCAGTTTTTATTTCCGCGGACAAAATCTCTATATTGGAAACGTCGGAGACTCTCGCGCTTATTTGATAAATTCAAAAAAAATCTATCAAATTACCAGGGATCATTCTCTCGTCCAAGAAAAACTGAACTACGGTATTTATGATAGGCAGCAAGCTGCCCTTGACCCTCAAAAAAATGTTCTCGTCAGGACTGTGGGCTTTGAAGACGAAATAGAAGTTGATGTTTTTGTTTATAAAGTCGTTAAAGGTGATATTTTTATTTGTTGCTCAGATGGACTTCATGGAAAAGTCAGTGATGAAGATCTTCTCTACATTGTGAATAAGTATATTCCCGATCCAAGTGTTGCGACTCAAGAAGTCGCAGATAAAGTCGTAAAGCTACTTATCGATCAGGCCAACGAAAATGGCGGCCAAGATAATATCACGGCAATTCTTGTCATTGCTCAATAAATTATTGCCATAAGTACGCATCAAAACTACAATTTATTAGTACTAATTTTAGCGTCTTTAAAATGGAGTTTCCATTGGATCGATATTACACATTGATGATCATTCCTGAAAAAAATAAAGATGTTCGATCAATAAAAATACCTAGGCTCGTTTTTAAAAGTCTTATTTTTATCGCTGTAACTTTTACCATCTTGCTCGGTATTTTAACTTACGACTATTGGAATGTTTTAAGCCAGGTTTATGAAAATAAACATCTCCTTGTTGAAAACCGTCAGCTCAAAGAACAAGTTCAACTTTTTCAAATGAAACTCAACACCATCACTGACGACCTTGAACGCATCAACGTTTTTGAAAGAAAACTCCGCGCCATCACAGGACTTGAAGCAATCCAACCTTCAACTGTTGATAACGGCAGCTTTATGAATAAAAATAACGGCTCAAATTTAGTCGGGGAACCCGACCGCGATTATACGCCAGGATCAATGCTTAAAATTTTTAAAAAATCTCCCACAAAAATGTCTCAAAAAATTGAGCAGTTTGAAGATGACAAAAATTATGTTGAAACGAAAAAACATTACGAAGAAGTCATCGCTTCGGCCTACGTAGATAACGCCGATTTTACTTACGCTAAAGAGTGGTCTTTTTTGACTAAGCAAAGCTTAGGCATGGCCCCCCTTTATGCTGAGTTTGATTACAAATATGAAGTTGTCACAAACTATCTCAAAGAAATTGAAGTGAGAGTTCATCAACTCGACCAACATCTTTTAGATAAAAATTCTTTCTTGAGATCAACACCTACCCTTATGCCCGCAGCAGGTGCCATAACGTCAAGTTATGGACCGAGACTTTCACCTTACGCTGGACGAATCAAAATGCATGAAGGAATTGATGTTGGTGCACCGACGGGAACACCGATCGTTTCACCGGCCGATGGAATTATTACTTTTTCAGGAGCAAAACCAGGGTTTGGAAATTTTGTTCAAATAGATCATGGTTATGGTGTCGAAACTATTTACGGACACGCTTCGACGCTCTCAGTGAAAAAAGGACAAAAAGTTGAACGTGGAGATAAAATCGCCACAGTTGGTAATACGGGTTATTCAACAGGACCACACGTTCACTACGAAGTCAGAGTCAATGGAACACCCGTTGATCCACTTTATTATATGCTCAATTAACACTTAAAAAATGAAAAAAAATACTTAAGCCCCTGGAGACTTTTTTATGTTCAATCCCCTTCAAATGATTTTCGGAACAAAGTACGACCGAGATCTAAAAAAACTAAGGCCACTTGTTGAAGTCATCAATTCATTCGAAGCAAAAATGAAGCAGATGAGTGATGAAGAATTAAAGGCCCAAACCCCAAAACTAAGAGAAAAACTTGCCAAGGGAATGTCGGTCGTCGATATATTGCCTGAAGCCTTCGCTACAATCCGCGAAGCTTCAACCAGAGTTTTAAAAATGAGACATTTCGATGTCCAGCTCATGGGTGGTATTGCACTCTTTAATGGCTGTATTTCTGAAATGAAAACGGGTGAAGGAAAGACTTTAACAGGAACACTTCCACTTTACTTGGTCGCTCTAGAAGGTAAAGGGGCCCATGTTGTCACCGTCAACGATTATCTCGCCAAGAGAGATGCAGACGAAATGGGAGTTCTCTACACCTGGCTTGGTTTATCAGTTGGAGTTATTTTATCTCAAATGTCCGATGAAGACCGCCAAGTCGCCTACAAAGCTGACATTACTTACGGAACGAATAACGAATTTGCTTTTGACTATCTTCGCGACAACATGAAATTTTCACTTGAAGAATATGTTCAAAGAGATCATCACTTTTGTATCGTGGATGAAGTCGACTCAATTTTAATTGATGAGGCCAGAACTCCCCTTTTAATTTCTGGTCCTTCTGAAGGTGATACGGCCCTTTATTATGTGGCAAACGATGTTATCCCTAAGCTTAAAAAAGATGTTCATTTTACAGTCGATGAAAAAGCTCGCTCCGCGATGTTTAGCGAAGATGGGATTATCAAAGTTCAAGAACTCTTAAAAATTGAAAATTTATACAATGTTGAGAACTCAAATCTCCTTCACCATTTAAACCAATCCCTCAAAGCTCACAGTTTATTTAAACTGGATGTCGACTACGTCAATAGAGATGGGCAAATCATCATCGTCGATGAATTCACTGGACGATTAAAAGAAGGATCGCGTTGGTCTGATGGTCTTCACCAATCAGTTGAAGCTAAAGAAGGTGTAAAGATCAAGTCTGAAAACCAGACCCTTGCTTCTATTACTTTTCAAAATTATTTCAAACTTTATAAAAAGCTCTCTGGGATGACCGGAACAGCTGATACTGAAGCTGAAGAGTTTATGAAAATTTACAACCTAGATGTTGTGGTTATACCAACCAATCTTCCAATGCAAAGAATTGATGAGCCAGATATTATTTACAAAAATAGAGCTGCAAAATATAAAGCAGTGGCCGAACTCATTCAATCTCTCCATAAAAAAGGCCAACCGGTTTTAGTGGGAACTATAGCTATCGAAACCAGTGAGCTCATCTCTACTTATTTAAGAGATGCCAGTATTCCCCATGAAGTTTTGAATGCTAAACAACATGAAAGAGAAGCTGAAATTATTAAAAATGCTGGACAGCCAGGTGCTGTGACTATTGCTACTAACATGGCCGGACGTGGGACTGATATTAAGCTCACACCAGAAACTAAGGCTGCCGGTGGTCTGTATATTTTAGGAACAGAAAGACATGAGTCTCGCCGTATCGACAATCAGTTGCGAGGAAGATCTGGTCGTCAAGGTGACCCAGGAAATTCAAAATTCTTTTTATCTCTCGAAGATGATTTAATGAGAATTTTTGGTTCTGATAAGATTTCAGGGCTCATGAATACTTTGGGAATGAAAGAAGACGAACCTATAGAACACAAAATGATTTCCAATGCTATTGCTAAGGCCCAAAAGAAAGTTGAGGCCCATAACTTTGATATCAGAAAGCACTTACTTGAATACGACAACGTTATGAACGAGCAAAGACGTACCATTTATAAAATTCGTCGCGATATCTTAAATGACCAAGACAATCATGGTTTTGTTCAAGAAATGGTGGAAGATGTGGCAGTAGAGTTTCTAGAAGCTTACCGTCCAGAGAAAAAAACTTCTGCAGACGCTTGGAATTGGTCTGAGATGAAAGCTGGTTTTAAAACAACTTTTAATACTGACTATGATATTTCGGTTAACGAATGTATGACTTCTTTTGATGGAGAAGTTGAACGCTACGTGGGATCAATCGCCAATTCCATTTTAGAAAAGAAATTTTCACAATATGAAGCTGAGCAAGTGACCTACGCTCTACGAGAAATTCTTCTTTCTGCTTTTGATCAACACTGGAAGGACCATTTACTGCAAATGGACCATGCAAAGGAAGGGATCAACTTGCGTGCTTACGCCCAAAAAGATCCACTAACTGAATACAAAAAAGAGTCTTTTATTCTCTTTGATGCCATGAAAGTCCAAGTCAAAAAATCTATTGTAGAGAACTTATTTACTGTTAGACTTTATACAAAGGCTGAAATTGAAGAGCTTCAAAAACGCCATCAAGAAGAATTAGATGCTCAACTTGAAGCTCACAGACGAGCTCTCGAAGCAGCGACAGTAAAAGAAGAATCTAGGATGATTAAAAGAATCAATCCTAAAGTGGGAAGAAACGATCCTTGTCCATGTGGATCAGGAAAAAAATATAAGCAGTGCCATGGAGTGGATGCTTAGGAAAAGATGAATGGTTAAAAAAAATGATGATGAATCAAAAGACCTCACAAGAATTGAGGATCTTTCTGAATTTTTACATCAAGATGACGAAGGCCTCGATTCAAAATTCAATCATTTTGACTCTCCGTCAGCTGAAAGTTCTGGCATAAAAGAAATTTCTCAATTATTAAATGAAACCCCTGTATTAGAAGCTGAAGAGCTTTTAATACAGGGTGAATCAGATTTTCCAGAAAGCTTACCAGAAGGCCTAGATATGGAGATGGAAAGCAGTGATGAAATCTTAGACGCCAATGTAGAGCCTGATTTCGGCAGCACTGATTTTGGAGAACTAGAAAGCCTAGATGACATTGAATTGCCAAATTTTGAAGACAATAATAAACCCGCTTTCTCATACGAGCCTGAAAGTGAATTTACAAGTACGAGTGACATAAGTGAACTTGAAAATGAACTAATGACTGAAGAAGAATCAAGTGAGTCCATAAATGAAACGCCACTAGTTGATGACAGTGAAAGATTTCTCGATGTTAAAACTTTTGCTCAAAATTTTTCATATGGAAAATCAAATGGAGTTGGCGGTAATCCTCCTTATAGTTTAATTGCTCGCAATATAAAATTTAAAGATGAGGCCCGTGATATATTAGATTTGCTTTCAGAATTAGGATTAGTAAATTCTAACAATGAAAAAGAAATCAATCGATCTCTTGAACTTGGCTCACTTCTTATTCCACAGATTAGTGAGTATGCTGCCATTGTATTGGCCCATAAATTAAGACGTTTTGATCTCGATTTAGAAGTGGGACTCACCGATGAAGTTCACCCGTCAAAATCTGGCGAAATAAATCCTAGAGGCCTCATAAAAAAAGAAAATATCAGGCAAAATAGATCTGAGCGACAAGAAATTGCAGAATTCATCACGACAATTAATGACATCTTAATGACAACATCCCCTGCTCTTCCAGGCTACATGATCAATGATTTCCTAGGTGTGAAAACGACTTTTACAATCATTGAAGAAACCGAACTCGAAAAACTGCAGTATGTTCAAAGCTCTATTCGCAATAAAACGGCCCTGGTGGATTTTGAAAATAGTAATGAAGAAGAGAACACTGAAAATTTCACCACCCCCGACAAGGCCTTTAGTGACTACAACGATAACTTCATCTTAGTCTATGACGATTTACTTAATCAGTTAAAGCAAAAAGCTCTCATTCTCAAGGCCAATGCACTTCTAGGAATTAATTATCAAGTCACTCCTATGCATTTTGATAAATCTCATAAAATGATTAATGCCTACCAAGTCACTTGCAGCGCAACGTTTGCTTTTGTCTCTAAGGAGAATGCGTGAACAAGCCCCTCGGTAAGACTCACTTCCAAACAGTTATTGTTGGTGGTGGTATTGTAGGAGCCGGAATCTTTCGAGACCTCGCCCTTCATAATATAGAGACACTCCTCATCGACAGTGGGGACTTTTCAGGACAAACCAGTGAGCGCAGTTCAAAAATGCTTCATGGAGGAATTCGCTATTTAGAAAATTTAGATTTTAAGTTAGTCTTTGAAGCTCTTCATGAAAAAAATTTATGGCTCAAACTCACTCCCCACCTGGCCCGGGAAGAAGCTTTTTATTTACCAGTTTATAAAAATGCCAGTAGACCGCTATGGATGATTCGCTTAGGTCTTTTTCTCTACGACTTACTTTCATTATTTAAAAACTCTCCTTTTTCTATACTTTCTAATAAAAAATGCCTTGCTCAAATTCCAGACCTTAATCCAGAAGGTCTCTCGGGAGCTGGTGTTTATTTTGACGGAATTATGGATGATGCAAAAATTACTTTAGAAGTCATCTACGATGCTTTAGCTTCTCATTGTGCCCAGGCCTTAAGTCACACTAAAGTTAGTCACATCTCTACGCTTAAAAATAATACACATACTGAGCTCACACTTGTTGATCAAATCACTGGAGTCTCCCATGTTGTGACTGCCGAAAATGTTATCTATGCTCTTGGGCCTTTTACAGATGCATTTTTAAATCAATTTCCTCACTATCAATGGAAAAATGTCCTCTTGCCATCTAAGGGCTCTCATATATGGGTTTCAAAAAATCATTTACCACTCAATCATCCCATCGTTATGACGCCTAAAGATGAATTTGGTGACAGAGTTATTTTTGTTATTCCTCACCAAGAAAAAATTCTTATCGGAACAACTGAAGTTCCAAGCGATCAAAATCTTTTTCATGTGCATCCTTCAAAAGAAGAAATCAATTATCTCTTAAAAAATTTAAATACTTATTTTCCTAAACTTGCTCTTAATGAATCTCACATTATTGGAAGTTTTGCTGGCATTAGACCTTTAGTTAAGGCGAGTGGGCATTCAAGTGATAGAGGTAAAACTTCCAGGGAGCACAAAGTTTACAGACCTTATAAAAACACATTTGTTATTGCAGGTGGAAAATACACCACTTTCCGAGTGATGGGACAGTCAATCAGCAAAGACATTTGCCACAGCTATAAAGTTCACTATAATTCACATTTAACTAAATCTTCTTTGCGACAAAAATCCTTAGTTCTGCCATTTGACTGGAAACTCCCAAATGCCAAAGAATTAGAGACAATTTGTAAAAATGAAAGGCCAAGAACCCTCGAAGATTTAGTCTATAGACGTCTTTCTATTAGCTCTAGAAAAAATTGGAGTCTTAAAACCTCAGAGGATTTTGATACTTATTTTCGTCGTCATCGAGAAATACTCAGTCAGTATATGGATATGAGTGATAGTGTTCTAATGTCAATCATCTAACTAAAACTTAAATATGGTGGAGCTATGAAATATTTTTTTATAATTATTCTAATTTTTATTAGTTCATCTAATAACTTATTTGCAGAAAATAGTATTTGTAATGCCACTATCATCAAAGGTGAAGTTAAAATCCAACTCCCTGATGGAAAAATTCAAGAACTCACTAAAGAGCTCATGATTACTGAGGGGGCGACTATATTAACAGGAGAAAAAAGCTTTGTTAAATTAGTTTTCATCGATCAATCTATGATAAATCTAGGTAGTAGCTCTGAAGTGAAAATTACGTCTTTTACCAAAAATAATCCTGGAATTATTAGTCTCATTCGAGGTCAGATTAGATCTCAAGTCACAAAAAATTATATGGAATTAGAAGATAAAAATAAAAGTAAACTTTTTATTCGCACCACCACAGCGGCACTTGGTATCCGAGGAACTGATTTCCAAGTTAATTTCGAAAAAAAACGAGAGGAAACAACCCTGGTAACCTTTGAAGGCAAAGTAGCAATGAATAAGCTTGATTCAAATACCAATCACCAGAATTTAAACCAACGTGACCTAGATAAAATTTTAGAAAGAAATGATCGAATTGTTGTCTCTCGAGGTGAATTTTCTAATGTTAATCGCGACACCAGAAGAATGGAGCCCCCACGAAGAATGGATAGTAAGTTAATGGATAATTTAATGAAGTCTGAAATTCCACGAGAAAGAATTATGGAGAGAGGTCCTCGTGATTTAAGTAATAATAATCAAAATGACATGAGGAATGGAGAAAGAGATCCAGAAAAAAAAGGAGAAAATGATAGAGATCAAAATAAAGACAAAGATAGAAAAAATGAGGGCGATGAGAAAAACAATAAACAAAATGAACGATCAAGTAAAGACCCTCGAGAAAAAGGTGGAAAAGAAAACGGTCCTGGTGGAAATCAAAATGGTGGACCTGGTAACGGTCCCGGCGGAAATCAAAATGGTGGCCCAGGTAATGGCCCCGGTGGAAAGCAAAACGGTGGACCTGGTAACGGTCCCGGCGGAAATCAAAATGGTGGCCCAGGTAATGGCCCCGGTGGAAATCAAAATAGTGGACTACAAAGCAATGGACCTGGAGGCAAACAAGGCCCAGGAAATCCTAGTGCTGGTGGAAATGCTGGACCAAAAGACGACAGACGCGGACAAACCCCTCCTCCTCCTTAAACAGTTAAGAAAAAACAATAATTTTCTTCAAAGATTATTTGTTGCAAATTTTTATTAAGAACTTAATATATTTAATATTGTTTTTATATCAAATCAAAAAGGAGATTTTGATGAGCTCACCATGGAAAAAATTAGTCGTATTATCGTGTGTACTAGGAATGGCCCCAACTTGGGCACAAGAATCAGGAGCGGCAACTAAAGCTGCTGGCGGTGGTGCTAAATCATCTCAAGGAACAAAAAAAGAAGGGAGCGCACCTGGATCATCGCAAGGTGGATCTAAATCTCAAGGAAATAACCAAAATATGCAAGGTGGAGCTCAATCAGGACAAGGCGGACAACAAGAAAATAATTCTGCTGTTATACCTCAAGGGCAACAACAAGCTGGCGGACAACAAGTTGGGCAGCAAGGTAATTCAACAGGTGCACCTGGTGGACAAAAAAGTGGAAGTACAAACGGCCAAGGTGGTAAACAGCAAGGTGGATCTGGCGGTGGTCAACAAGGTGGAAGCATGAATGGTCAAGGCGGACCTGGCGGAAGTCAACAAGGTGGAAGTATGGGTGGTAGTCAAGGTGGACAACGTGGCGGTCAGCAAGGTGGTCAACAAGGTGCCGGTCAACAGCAAAGTGGACAACGTGGTGGACAACAAGGTGGAGGCCAACAAGGTGGTCAACCTGGTGGACAACAAGGCGGGGGCCAGCAAGGTGGCGGTCAACAACAGCAACAACCTGGCGGACATAAATAATTTTCCCTACTAATATTTATACTAATCATAATGGCGGTTCAATTTTTATTGAGCCGCTTTTTATATAAGGACAATCATTCATCATGAATAAATTAAATATTTTATTTTCACTATCAGCATTACTTTTTTCTCTTAACTCCTATTCTGCCGAAAAAGAAAAGTTAACATTTGAAAATGCTGACTCACTTTATCAGAATGGAAATTGTGAAAAAGCGATACCGGCTTATCAAGGAATTAGCCCAACAGGACTTACTCAAGCTGATACAGATAAAATTCTTTTTAGAGTTTCTTACTGCCAATTTTCGTTGGGAAATTATCAAGAATCAGAACTCGGATTTAAGAAATATCTAACAACTCATTCTGGTGAAGAAGAGGCCATCTTAAAATATTCTCAAAGTTTATTGTACCAATCAAAATATACTCAAGCTGAAGAATATGCCCTTCAAGTCCAATCTGCTGATTTTAAATCTGATGCTGCAATCGTAATTGCTCGAGCACAAATTGAGACAAATAGACCTGAAAAAGCCATCGGCACATTAAAAGCGCATACTCAAAATGCTGAGGCCCTCTACTGGCTAGCAGTAGCTCAATACAATAATGATCAAGACAGTGAAGCAGAAAATACTTTTTCGGCTGCAATAAAAAAAACTAACAATGACTATTGGGTTCACACAGAATCTAAAGCATGGCTAGAGAGAATAAAAAGTGGGCAACGAAAATTTCACCTGCGATTAACAGTTGGTGCCTTTAAAGATACAAACATAGATCAATCTGGAGGAACTGGAACAATTAATCTAGGTGGACCGGAAGGCGGACCCGGTGGTGGTCAAGGAGGCCAAGGTGGACCAAGCGGACCCGGAACTTCAAAAGCGAGTTTTGCCAACACAAATTATACCGCCGATAATGGAAAGTATGCCGCCCTAGATTTAATTTACAATACCTACAACTCTCGTAAATTAAGTTTAACAACAACTGCCTCTTTTTCATCTCCATTTTATTCTAAGAATCCTACCTACAATCAAGAATCAGCTAGTCTTGATTTAAATCTTAGAAAAATAGAAACTTCAACTTTCAATTACGGTGCTTCACTTAAATATTTAGATACTTTTTATGATAATGTTTACAGCCAAGATTATATTTATTTTACCCCTACGGCTTCTTGGTCTTTCTCACCTGAATATTGGCTAAAATTTAGTATTCCAATTACAAAATATTTAAATAATAAAAAAGTAAATCTCTATGGTGGAAGTCTCGATTTGTATTATGACCCGGCCAATTGGATTTCAATTGCGATTGGTGGAAGCACAACAAAGTCATCTGCACCTGAAGCCGTTTTAAAAGATTTTGGTTCTGGGCCAAAAGTCGTTTCCGGGACAATGTTTAGTCATTACTCAAGTGTAGGAGCTTATTTGAGTTTCACATTTTATTTCGCTGATACATATCAATTAGGTGTGACTGGCTCAACTTACAAAACTAAATATGATTTAGAAAAAATTCCTGGAAATATAAAACATACTCCGAGAGAAGATAAATTGAAATCGTATCAATTCTCTTTCACTAAAACATTTATTAGAAATGTTTTATCAGCTAATTTGAGCTATAGTTACTCTGATAACAAATCGACAGGATTTCCTGGATTAATTTCAAGTGGAAGTGTTTCAAACAATACTTACACGCGAGGATACTCCCTCCTCACCCTGGAATACTATTACTAACTGCCTGACTATGATGGTGTCAATGGTGACACCATCATCTACTTTAAAATTTTTAATTTTTTGATTTTAATAAAACCGT
>JAYSPR010000145.1:0-2933 GCA_043721975.1 Bacteriovoracaceae bacterium | reverse complement strand
AAAAGGTGGTGGGGAGAATTTCTTTCTTTAAGCCATCTCATCATGGATAAAAGAGGAGTTACTCCAATTCCTCCTGCAATAAAAATTAATTCAGAATCAATTTGAGGAGGCAGAAAAAATCGTCCCTGACCTTCAGTAATTTTAAGAATTGAATCAACTTGAGCTTTTTCGTGCATATACTTAGTGACTGGGTGGTGACCTGACTCTCTTATGGCAAGTTCGATAAAACCTTTGTCCTCTGGATTAGAAATAATAGTGTAGCCACCAATATTTTTTCCTTCAATCGGAGCGTAGAGATCAATCCATTGACCTGGTTTAAATTGGTAATCGACTTTGTTGTGACTAAGTTTATAAATTTTAATTCGCGGGCCAGCTTTCGTGATTTGAGTAATTGTCGCATTAATAAGATCTGGATTGTCTTTTTGCATTTTATATTTCTTTTGCTTCAATAATTTTGAGTGGAGGTGTGTTGTCTTTACTTTCAAGAATCATTCTTTCACTAAGGATCTCAACAGAAGTAGAAATAGTCTTTTTAAACTGGTGAGGAAGGATCGGTGAAATCATTTTCAAGAGCTCGATAGAAAATTTTTCAGCACTTCTCATTTCTTTTCTTTCACCCATTAAAAGTCCAGGTTTAAAAATAATGAGACTGTTCATTTTTAATTCTTTGAGTTTTTCTTCTGCTTGCCCTTTCGTTTTATTATAAAAAATTGAAGAGTGGGAGCTTGCTCCCGAAGCAGAGATAAGAATAAATTTTAAGGCATTGCTCGTTTTGGCAATCTGAGCAAAATTCACAACAGCATCGTAATCAATTTTTTTAAAATTTTCTTTTGTCTTAGCTGTTTTAATAGTTGTTCCTAAACAACAAAAATAAATATCCCCCTTCAGCTCTTTAGATAGAGAGTCTAGTTGAGCAAAGTCATGACAAATAATATTCGTAAGTTTAGAGGATTCTAAATTGAGTGATGTTCTGGATACAGCAATAACCTGTGTAAAAAAAGAGTCGTTTAAAAGAGAGCTTAAAAGATGACTTCCAACCAAACCAGTTCCACCAGCAACAACTGCGATCATTCTTATTCTCCCAATAGATTTTTGTGTAAACCTTTAACAATTAATTTGGCTGAAGATAAGTTTGTGGCGAGAGGAACATCGTGGACATCACAAATTCTCAGTAGAGAATAAATATCAGGTTCGTGAGGATGCATTCCCAATGGATCGCGCATAAAGATAACGGCATGGCATTTTCCTGTCGCAACTAACGCTGTAATTTGAGCATCACCACCGAGTGGTCCCGAGAGATAACGTTTGACCTTGAGTCCTGCACCTGAAACAAGCTTCCCTGTCGTAGAGGTCGCTATAATGTCAAAATTTTTAAAAAAAGTGATGTTATCTTTTACAAAGGAAATCATTTCAGCTTTTTTTCCATCATGAGCAATGAGTGCTAATGTTTTTTTCTTTTGATTCTTTTGAGTTGTTGCCATTAGATTTTCTCCTAACAAGGCTTGTCGATCTCACAATTATGTCACAAATTAAAGCGAGTTGGCGTATAATGCTCTAGGAAATAAACTCAAATCTATCCCCAGGAGAAGTTGATGAAACTTATTGCTTATTTATTACTATCATTATCATTTGTAACTTCAATGACATCATTTGCTAAAGGCACTTCTAAAGATATCGCGATGACTGTTACTGAAAAAGGGTTTGAGCCTAGTTCTCTCAAAGTAAAAGCTGGGGAGCCAGTCACTCTTAAAATCACTCGTAAAACCAATGCAACTTGTGCTCGTGAAATTACGGTTCCTTCTCAAAAATTAAAAGTTGATTTGCCATTAGATAAAGAAGTGACTGTTAAAATTAGCGCTTTATCTAAAGGGGAAATCAAGTTTGGTTGCTCTATGGACATGATGATTGGCGGGGTTATTCTCGCTGAATAGGTCCATTGCCGCGCATGGTCTTTGCTCTCTTTGTTAAATTAACTTACAACGAAGAGTGAAGCCTAAGTTTCATTAGACAAATGCCCTCTCCATGGAGATATTGCCACTATCAAATTCCATAGGGGGGCGACATGTTAAAATCACTTTTTTTAGTAAGTTTGTTATTACTTTCTAGTCCTAGCTTTGCCGGCTTATCAGACATTGAAAAACAAGAATTACTTCTATCGAGTGTTGAAGTTTACGAAGTTGCTACTCCCGATTTTGACAAAGGAAATGTCACACTTCCACCTGTTCCAAAAAATCCTATTGATGAAATCGCAGCTCAAATTGATGGTATGATCGCTATCGGAAAAAAAATCTGGACTATCATCGATGCTGGAAGACCAGTTATTACGACAACAGGAATTGTTCCTTCAATAAGCGTATTGCCAGAAATCGATAGTCCATCAAAAACTCCGGCCCTTCACCAGATGGCCAATTGGTCACCTCCAAAAACTAAAAGTTTTAGAGTGTCTTATAAAAATAATTTTGGAAGTGAAGTTGTAGGTTTTACTTACACTGTCTTTTTTCAACACAACGGAAGCTATAAAGGCCGTGGTCAATACATTACAAGCTTAAAAGTTCAGGTCAGTGAGATCACTGCTTCTTGGGGATTTAACTTTGATGCAGTTTCTGAACTCATCAGTGTTGCAAACGTTGGTTCTGACGAACAACCAGTCGCTTCAGCCATTTTACAAATTTCATACAAAGTGAAAGGTCTTTTAAATGAAAGCCGTTCAGCTCAAAGCTTCTACGTTGATGGAAGAGGCGCGATTCAAACTTTTTAATTTTTAAAAGATTTTTATAGATAAGGTAAGGAATGAAAGACTTAGACACTAAAAAAGTACTTATTACTGGCGGAGCTTCTGGAATTGGAAAACTCATGGCCGAAAGTTTAGCTTCGAGAGGAGCTATGCTTTGTGTAGTGGACATCAATTTAGCTGAGGCCCAAAAAGTTGTCAC
>JAYSPR010000144.1:0-6966 GCA_043721975.1 Bacteriovoracaceae bacterium | reverse complement strand
CTTGAATTTAATACTGTTTATGCCAAAATAGAACGTCAAACAATAGGCAGAAAACTTATTGAACGTATTTATTACTCTTTGGAGAGTGGCACTGGAGTAAGTTTTAAAGTGGTAAGAGTCGGAGAGAATTTAACTCCAAGCTCAGATCAAGATTTATTGTTACTAAATTTTAAACCAAGAAAATCTGACGAGAGTTACTCGTTAGAAGTTTCAGAGTTTGGATTATTTACAAAAATAGCGAAAGAAGTACAAACTGAAATTGGTATTGTTTCCATTTTCGGAATGGGGTTTGAATTAAAAATCGAAAGTGTTTATACAAATCTTTCAGCACAACGAAATTATATTTATTTTTTTAAAGCTATGCCAACTCCACAAGCATCTTTAACAGTTATGGCCCAATATAACAAAGACAGTTGGGGACAGGTTTCCTACACCCATTTTGGAAGCTCCTCTGGAGTACTTACACCAAACTTATTTTTTCTAGGCCTTTCACAAGGATCATCTTTATATGAAGAGCTAGGTAAAGAATATTTATCTATTTTAGAAATGAAAGGTTTTCCGAAATTCGAATGATCAAAAAATTTCCATTAGGAGGCGAGATTTTTGTCCATCACTTAGCTTACAAGGTGAATCTATTTCGATTTTTTTATCGTTCTGATAATTTTTAGCAAATTTAATAATGTCTTTTTTGTTATACGGGCCAGCTGCTGCAAACTTCCAAAATAATTTCATAAGTCTTGTACGGTCATTTTCTAATTCTTTATAAAATTCTTTTTCAGCCTCCATGCTAGCAAAAGCCATAGATGAAACAGACAGCATATTAATTGAGCCGATAATTTCTAATGGGGTTTTGGGACCGATGTTGGGATTAGCCTCTAGCTTGGGAAAACCCGGTATTTGAGGATATTTCTTATCATGTTCAATAATGAGTTTTTTTCTTTCCTCTAAGGCATCCTCTTCGGCAAGACAAATGGCTTTATAAATTTGAGTTAGGGCCTTTTTTGTATCCAAACGAGCCTCACTGAAAGAAGAATTTTGAAAGGTGACGAGTAATAAAAATGTGATTAAATATTTGTTCATATTGAATATCGGGCAAAAAAAAGGCTCCTTTCGGAGCCTTTATCTAAACTACTTTTTAGTTGTTTTATTAGTGTAATCAGTACCGAATTTCTTTTTGAATTTTTCAATTCTTCCTTCGGTGTCGATAACTTTTGTCTTACCAGTATAAAATGGGTGACAAGCAGCACAGATATCGATTTTTTCTAATTTAATTGTTGAACCAGTTGCATAAACGGCTCCACAAACACAGTTAACAGTTACTTTTTCGTACTTTGGGTGAATCCCTTCTTTCATATAGACCTCTTTTATAGTGATCTCTGCTTTGTATACAGAATCAGGTTTTTTGTAAGCCAGTAATATGTCTTAAATCTAGTTCTGTGTCAATGAATAAGCTAGTGAGCTGCGCAGCTCGAGCAACCATCTCCACTAACTTTTGCTGCTGCATCAATCATTTGCCAATGGCCGTACTTTTCATTGAGTTGGCCGATAGCGGCTTCAAGGCTTTTATGAACACTTTGGAATAGTTCCGCATAATCTTTATCAGTCATAGTGACTAAGTATTGATATTCGACTTCAAGTTTTCCATTTTCAGTTTCAACAGGAGCAGCTCCAAGTGAGATAAAAGCGCGTAGCGGCTCAGAAAAGTAGTGTGAAGAAGTCCAATTTAAAGAGGTAATAGTCATATTTAGCTCGCTTTTTTTAAAGGTTTAGCAATTTTTGGTTGTCATGCCAATGACAAACGTGTAATTTCAGCTTTGTTAATTTTTGAACTGAAAAATTTCTCGTTCGCGGAGGCAGTTGTGGCTAAGAAAGGTGCTAGAGTTATCGTAACACTTGAGTGTACAGAAGCAAGAAAAGAAGGAAAATCTCCTTCAAGATATACGACTACAAAAAACAAGAAGACGACTCCAGATCGTCTAGAGCTTAAGAAATATAATCCATTTCTTAGACGTCATACTATGCATAAAGAAATTAAGTAGTTAGATTTCCTTTTAATTTTTTTACAAGATTGTAAGTATTTGAAAAATCTAGGTTTTTTAACTTAGATTTTTCTATAGTTTTTCCTTAATTTTGCCGATAATTCCAAATAAAGATCCTTTATTTAGGAAGTATATTTGGCACTTAAATTACTCATTGTAGATCCTAACGAGGCTTGGTGTACCAAAGCCAAAAATTATTTTAATGAGCAGTCCTATGAAGTGGCCACTGTTATAAACGGGCGAGACGCCCAGCTAGCTCTTTATAACGAAAAATTTTTCGCCATCATCATGAATTACGCCACTGAAAATCATTCTTGCATACAAGTTTTAAAATTTATCAGGGCCAACTACACTAACCAGCGTGTTCTTTTAACTTTTGAAGATAAGTCCATGTTTGACTCGGGAGATGTGACAGAAGAGAAACTGCTTAAAATGGGTGTCGCAGACATTGCAGTTAAACCTTACGACTTTAAATTTTTAAAAGAAATTCTCGAAGGACATCAGTCCTTAAGTGACCTCATGGCTTCCGTTCCCAGGAAGGAAGGAGTGAGTGATGAATTAGAAGTCTCATTAACAGATGAAAATTTTTCTCGCATAAAGATTGAAGAATTTTATTCCTCGCAAGCAGTCTTGTTTGATATTTACATTAAATTGTCAGATAACAAATATCTTAAAATATTACATACCGGTGATACCTTTTCTAAAGAACGACTAGATAAATATAAAAATGAAAAAAAAGTGGAGTCACTTTATTTTCATAACAATGATAGAAGAAAATTTATTCAGTATAATAATTTTTTAACTAAAAAATTAATTGATAACCAATTAGTTCCTGCTTATAACAAAGTAAATAGCCTAAAGAATGTGACTGAGAAATTTATTGAAGAAGCTTTTACAGTTGGAATCAAGCCTCTTGTGCTTGATCAAGGTAAGGAAGTTTGTGAAAGTGTTTTTAAATTGGTTGAAACTCAAGCAGATCTTTATAGTGTTTTAAAGTCTTATCAAAATTTTGATCCTTCAGCTTACTCACATGCTTTTTTAGTAACCTTATATACAACGGCCATTATAAAGCAATTTGAGTGGCAGTCCAAGGCCACTATCGAAGCAGCCGCTATGGCCTGCATGTTTCATGACGTAGGAAAGTCTCTCCTTCCTAAAGAGTTTGTGGGATTAAGTACAAAGAATATGACCCCTGAGCAATTCGAGCAGTATCAAAAGCACCCAGAGCTTGGTTATCAGTTAGTTGAAAACAATAGGGGCTTAAATAATTCTGTAAAACAAATTATTTTACAACACCACGAAGCTTTTGATGGAACAGGTTTTCCGTTTCAGAAAAAAGGAAATAAGATTTTAACTCTCGCCAACATCGTTTGCCTTGCAGATGATTTTGTTCACATTATGATGGAAGAAAAAGTTCAGCCAACGGACGCCCTTAAAAAAATTCTTATGAATAAAGCGGGTGTTAAAAGATATAATTCAATTCTTATAGAGAAGTTTATTAAAGTCTTTGTAGATCCAGATAAAATTCAAAAAGAAGCGGCAATTCTTCCATCCAATTCTCGAATGGTAAAAAAAGCATCATAGTTTTAATTTTTTAAGGAGTCGTCACTTCTTCGAAACCTTTGATCAGTTCGGGCTTTAGATCAAAAAGGTTTAAGTATTCTTTTTTAACAATAAAGAGAATAGGGGATTGAGCTTCATTGATAAGAAAATGAAATTCGTCATTTAAGGCCTTATCGACAAGGCTTTTTGTCGGTGCGGATACAAGATAGGTTAATTTCTTTGCATCATTCGTTTCAATAAATATTTTATAATCAGGAGCTGCTAAGTATTTTGTAGATTGCTTTTTTTGTAGGTCGGATTGTTGATCCAAAATAAAGCTACTTTTCATTTTAAAAAACTCATTGATGAAGTCTTCAACTTTTTTAAGATTTAATTTTTTGCCATCAAGGCTTTGCCAGATGTTATCTTTTTTTGAAAGATTAACTAAATCTAGAGGCATACCTTTTTTGGTAATTTTGAATGATAAGAGGTTTGGGGCTTGAAGTTGAAAAATCGTTGATTCAATAAAATCATCAAGGGTGAGATTTTCAAGTGACTCTGAAGGGGTTTCAATGTGGTAGATTCCATTTTTTCCAGACATCCTTACATAAGTAGACTGATCAATGGTGTTAACGAGTCCAATTTCAAGCAGGTAAGTTTTTTGATTTTTATCCGTCAGTGTTAGTGTCGCTGTTGGCTTATCAAGAGAAAAGTTAAGGCTATTCGTTTTTGTGTCGGCCATGAGTTTTTTAGTTTTAATAAGATTTAATGTATTAAATAATTTTTCAATTAATACTGAGCCAGTGGCCACGGTTCTTGGGCTTGTCATCCCCCATGGAGATTTAACTTCCATGCTTGTGCGTTCAAAAATATATTCACCGGATTTATTTTTAAGTGAAATTTTATTAACTAATTCGAGTTCTTTGTTACTAAAGAGCAGAGACTGTTCAATAATTTCAGAAGTCTTTTTGATTGGTGCTTTGAGTATCTCTGATAGAAATGCTGAGAAGCTCACAAGGATCACAAACATGAAGATGAGTGAATTAGAGACCCATTTTTTGCGATTAATAGTTAGGGTAGTCGTCATGGGAATTAAAGCCCTAGATCATCAAGTTCGTTAAACCCAGACTCATCATTGCTTGATTCTTGAGCAGAAGTTTTTTTCGTGATTTTTGGAATATCAGGCTCGATTGATTGAATAAATTGTCGCAAGAGAGCTCTTTCACCTTCTTTGAGAAAGTTGAATTTAATGAGCATCCGGTGTGTGTAATTATTTTGGCTAATAATTCTACTTTTTATATTAAAAGGTCTGCAATAGATGACATCTGCATTAACTAAGAATGTTTTAGGAATACAAAATTGTATGACAATGGATTGTCCTTCCGTATAAGCGCGGTTAGAAAAGAAAAACATCTTATCCATAGAGATCTCAGAAAGGATGGTTTTTCCTCTCGATATTTTTTCTTCTGGTAAATTAATGGGTGCTTCGATGTGAACATTAATGATGTTTGCATTTTCGGCTTGCACATTAACTTTGGGTGAGATGGTCAAAACTTTTTCTTCTGTATTTTCTTCGCCGGGACTTACTTCACTTTCTTCCGTTGATGCTTCGGTCTCATCATCTCCACCGGCCATGGCCGCTGCCATCGCTCGCTCCATCTCATCTTCACCATCGGCAGGTAAGTCAGCTCCTGATTTTAGTGGGATGACATTATTAGTCTCACCATTATTTTCGCCAGATTTTTTTGTATATTCATTTTGCAGCTCTCTAATTTTTTGTTCTAGAGATTCTGGAACCATTTCACCAGCATTCACTTTTTCTTGAATGCGCGATTCGATTTCGTCTCTAAGGGACCAAACTTTTAGGGAGATTTTTTTAATGAGTACTGGATCAGATGAACTGTTATGTATCATGCCTTTCATTATCGCATTTCTCATTAAAAAAGATAGATGAGAACGTTTCGGAAAAATATTCCGAGATTTTTCTTAGTGAGGAAAAATGCGCGCCGGGTTAAGTTCAAGTAAGAGACGACATTTAACACGCAAAAAACCAAGAGAAGACCGAGCACATTTGTCCGGTACTGGTTTTTATTTCTAGCTCCAAGGAGGGAGGTTTATGAAGAAAATGTTACTAGGTTTATCCACGCTCGCACTACCCTTAGGTCTGATGGCCAGTGAAGCAGCTCATGTTCCCGGTGAAATTGTTGTTAAATTTAAGCCTGGAAAAAATAAAAATTTTCTCACAAGTGGACTTATAAAGTCCCTTGGAGTTAAAAATCAAAGAGAAATTAAACTTAGTTACGACAGCCTTGCTGTTTTAACTATTGATGAAAATAAATCTTTATTAAAAGACACACTCAAATCACTAAATAATAATCCTGACATTCTTTATGCTGAACCTAATTACATCTATTCCGTAGATCCTATAAAAGAAGAAAATGTTATTTCAAAAAAATTACTAAAATCACCTTTTACTGATTTCACGGCAGCGACGCCAGATGATCCTAGTTTTGGAAAATTGTGGGGCCTCCGAAATACAGGTTCGAATGAACCTCAAGGATCAGTCGGAGTAGAAGGAGCAGATGTAAATGCACTTAAGGCCTGGGATATATCAAAGGGTTCTCGTGCAGTTAAAATTGCAGTGATTGATACGGGAGTTGATTATACTCATCCGGACTTAAAGGCCAATATGTGGACAAATACAGCAGAGCTTAACGGTAAGTCTGGTATCGATGATGATAAAAATGGGTTTGTTGATGATGTTTATGGATATGACTTTGCAAATAATGATGCCAACCCAATGGATGGAAATGGGCATGGAACACATTGCTCAGGAACTATTGGGGCCGTTCACGATAATAAAATTGGTGTAGCAGGTGTCATGAGTGATGTTTCTATTATGGCCGTTAAATTTTTAGATGACTCGGGCTCGGGCTCGCTTGAGGCTGCCATCAAGGCCATCGATTATGCGACAACTATGAATGTGGATTTAATGAGTAACTCTTGGGGCGGGGGCGGTCGCTCTCAAGCACTTCTTGATGCTATTCAAAGAGCGAGTGATAAGGGAATAATTTTTACCGCAGCTGCCGGAAACAGCTCATCTAATAACGATGCTTCACCCTCTTACCCAGCTTCTTATGAAACACCTAACATGGTGGCCGTGGCCGCAACGACAGCGCAAAATGGTCTAGCTAGCTTTTCTTCTTATGGGAGAACAAGCGTTCATATTGCAGCACCTGGGCATAATATTCTTTCTACTGTTAATGGCGGTGGATATGATGTGTACTCAGGAACGTCTATGGCCACACCTCACGTCTCAGGTGTCTTAGGTTTATTACTCGCAAAAGAAGGAAGAATGCCTCACGATGTTCTTCGTGAACGTTTA
>JAYSPR010000143.1:0-4159 GCA_043721975.1 Bacteriovoracaceae bacterium | reverse complement strand
ACGTGTGATAGAGTCCATCATCAAAAGGACATCTTGATTTTGATCACGAAAATATTCTGCTATCGTTGTTGCGACATAAGCTGCTTTTGTTCTAATGAGTGCTGATGAGTCAGACGTTGCCACAATAACAACTGATCTCTTTAAACCTTCTGGCCCGAGATCAGATTCAATAAATTCTAGAACCTCACGACCCCGCTCGCCTATTAAGGCAATCACATTGATATCAGCACTGGAATTTTGCGCGATCATCCCGAGGGTCACAGACTTACCAACACCTGAACCGGCCATGATAGCAAAACGTTGTCCTTTCCCTGCAGTCATAAAACAATTGATTGCATGTATACCTGTATCCAAGGCCTCTTTAATCGGTGGTCGATCAAGGGGATTAATTGGCACACCATAAATACTGCGTGCTTCAGTATTTGACTGGTCAATTGCACCTTTGCCATCGATAGGATTGCCTTGAAAGTCTATAACTCTACCTAGAAAATTTCGTGAAATTTTAATTGTTGTCGTTAGGTCTTTTAAGTAAACTCGCGTCTCTGAATTAATTCCTGATATTTCATCATAAGGCATGGCCATACATCGATTGCCATTGATACCTACAACTTCTCCTAGTGATCTGTCGCCAAACTCCGTAACGAATTCAACATTTGATCCAATAGGAGCTCTCGGTAAATTAATTTCGTAAACCATCCCTTTATTAGAAAAAACTTTTCCAATTTTTTGAAATGGAGAGGCATACTCGTAATTTTTATGTATTGAGGATAGATCTAAATTTTTATCCATTAAAGCATCCTCTCATCAGTTATACTTTGGCCAAGACATCTTCAAAAAGCTTGTCTAGAGATTTAAACTGCTCTTCCATCGAAGCATTAATAATACCATTTTCAGATTCAATGATGATTCCTCTAGATTTTACTGTGCTGTCAATTTCAATTCTCACATTTTTCATTTCTCCAAGTCGAGATTGAATATGAGTAAGCACTTCTGGCATTTTTTCAAAATCATTGCTGTTAACTTGTATGAGTAGATTATTACGGGCCTGAATCTCAAGTAATAATCTCTCTAAGAGTCTTTCAATATATTTTCCATCTTCATTCAGTTCTCGTAACACGATCCACTTTGCCAAGTTTTTTAAAAGCACATACATTTCATGCTTTTGATTGGCCATAATTTCTTCTTGAGTTTTTAAAACAGCAGTCATCATCATTGAGACGTCTTCTAATTTTTGATCAACTGAACTTCTCATTTGATTAAAAATTTCATCGCGTCCTTGATTTACACCTTCATCAAACCCTGCCTTAAAAGCTTCGTCTTGAATCTCATTAACGCGTCTTTTAACCTCTTCAGAAACTCTTTCTTCGTACTCTCTTTCTTCTTGATCTTTTAACCCGCGAAATTTTTCAGTGATAGGGTTAATTTTAAATTGAGTATGATTAGCTTGCTCTCTTTCAAGTTTAATAATTTTTTGATATTCACTTTGGGAAGTCGTTTGGGCACTTGTTAAAAGTGGCTTAAACTCAAAGAGTTTAACTTCCCCATCTTCCAAATCAGAATCAGTGAAACTTTGAAATTGGTAGTCAACAACGCCTTCAAATGATTTAACCATACTTTTACCTCAGCCAAGCTATTAAACGAGTGAATCACCATCAGAACCACGAGCAATAAAGGCTTTACCTTGTGCTTCAAGTTCTTTAACTTTTGTAACCATTTCAGCTTGAGCTTTTTCAACGTCTGAAAGTTTTGTTGGCCCAAGGGCTTCAAGGTCTTCACGTAAAAGAGTAGCCGCTCTATTAGACATGTTCTTGAAGAGTTTTTGCTTAATTTCATCAGGCGCAGTCTTCATTGCAATAACCAACTTTCCATTGTCCATTTCTCGAAGAAGGTTCTGAATACCTTTGTCATCAACGTAAAGAAGATCTTCAAATGTAAACATGAGTTTTCTAATCTCTTCAGCAAGCTCTGGATCTTTTTCTTCAACACGAGACATGATATTCTTCTCAGTATTTTTGTCCATAAGGTTGAGCATATCAGCAATTGGTTCAACACCTCCAAGCTGATTCGTATCAATTGATCCAAGTGTACTAAGCTCAGTTTTAAGAACGTCATCAAGTTGTGAAATGAGTTCAGGAGAAACATAATCCAAATTGGCCACACGAAGGACAACCTCAGCTTGTAATCCTTCCGGTAATCTTCTTAATACGTCCACTTTTCTTTCAGGTGCTAAGTGAGCAACGATTAATGCAATAGTTTGTGGATGCTCGTTAATAAGGAAGTTTGAAAGTGTTCGTGTATCGACGAGTTCAAGAGATTCGAGTGTATTGGTCTGACCAACTTCAACAATTTGTCCAAGAAGTTGCTTCGCTCTGTCTTCACCAAGTGTATTAATGATGAAGTCACGGCCGCGGTTTTCAGCAAAGAGTAAATCATTTTCTTCATTCAATTGCTTATAAAAATCTTCAAGGACTCTTTTGACCATCCAAATTGGTGCGCGCTTTACGTTTGACATGGCATTGATCATACGTTTGACATCGTTATCTTTCATGTTTTGAAAAATAAGCTGAGTAATATTCATACCCAGTGAACTCAGTAATAAACCTGCACGGTCTTGACCATTAAGAAGGCCATACTCCGTATCGGGATCTAATTGGTTGTCATCTAATGCTGCCATGTGAACTTCCTCTTATCAAATTATCTAAAACTTTAAGCAATTTGTTTATCAGACTCTGAAGAGTGAATCATCTCGTGAATAATTTGTGCTGCTTTTCCTGGATTGTTTTCAACCAGTGCAATAATTTTTTCACGCAACATATTCCCTTCAATTTTCTCTGGATTTAACTTCTCTTCAATTTGCGGAAGTGCATCCTCGAGACCAGGTAATCTTTGATTCGCCTGAACTTTTTCCAATTCTTCTAATGTACGAGGTAAAAAATCTTCAACTGTTTCAATTGTATTATCAGTAACCCATTGAATGAATGGTCTCACCACTAAGAAGAAGAAAAGTGAAATCGTAAGTCCCACGGCCAGGTACTTCACGATATTTCTAATGAGTTCGCGATTAGCTTGCTCTTTTAAAAGTGCATCGGCCACTGTCATATCTTCACGGGCAAATTCCATGTTTTTAATAACAAGTTTATCACCGCGTTTTTCAGATGTTCCAAGTGTACTCGCCACAATCTGTGCAAAGTTATCAAGATCAGCTTGAGCCCATTTTTCATACTTCATGATTGGATTGCCACTCTTATCAAGTTGAGCTGCTCCATTTTCATCTAAGACTGGAACTCTTTTTCCATCAATCATAACTGCTGCTGAAATCGCTTTAACATTGGCAGATGGTTTTTTAGATTGAGTGACTTTAGTTGGAACATTAAAATTTCTTGTCGTGAGTTCTTTAGTCACATTGTTTTTTGTTTCTGCAACACCTGGTTGTGGTTCTTCGCCAGGAAGATTCGCACGTGCTCCTACTAAACCTTGGGGAGAGGGACGAGATCCATTCAGTGATTGAGCATTTTTTACTTCTGAAACGACTGCTGAATTTTCATTGTCATAAGATGTCTCTGTTGAAACAGCTTCTGTAAAATCTAAATCAACTGTGACTTTTGCGACAACTTTTCCATCACCAACAACTTTTCCTAATATATCTTCGATGTGTCTTTCATATTTTTGATTTAACTGTGCTTCAAGGGCAAGACGATTCGCTGTCGTCGCAGTCATTGGATCCCCAATATTCTCAGATAATTTTTTTCCTCTGTCATCTAAGATAACAACATTTTCAACCCTCATTTCTTCGACTGAAGACGAGACTAAAGAGGCTACACCTTTAATTTCTGCCGGTGTAAGAGAGACTCCGCTATTAAGTTCTAAAACAACTGAAGCTGAAGGGGCTTTTTTCTCGGCAACAAAAGGTGAAGACTCAGGAATTGAAATATGGACTCTCGCCCTTTTGACTCCCTGAATGTACATAATACTTTTAACAAGCTCGCCTTCTAAAGCACGTTGCTTATTAACTTTTTGAACGAAGCTTGTTGTTCCAAAAGATTGTTTATCAAAAACTTCGTAGCCAACTGTTCCTGAAAAATTTGTTCCAAGCTTGGCAATTTCAAGTCGCCAGACTCCAACAAGATCTTCTGGAATGGAAAGAGTTTTTCCATCATCA
>JAYSPR010000142.1:0-12919 GCA_043721975.1 Bacteriovoracaceae bacterium | reverse complement strand
TTGCATTCTTCACTTGGTTATATGAGTCCGAAAGAGTATGCTGAACAAAACCGTTATGCTGCTTAAAAGGGACTCCGTTAAAGTAGGTAAAGATCAGTTTGATATGTTGTTTGAAATTAATTTCATATATACATGATACCTAATAATAAAAAATAGCCTAGATAAACTAGGCCATTAAATATAAAAATTTAAACTTTTGAGTTTGATAATATTTTTACATATCTAACAATAAATCTTCCAACATTTTAACTACAACCATGTTGTCTCGACCATCATCCTCACAAGCTTTTTCTGAAACCTTAACGTATTCAATAAATTTTTTCATTTCTTCTCTTGTGTAAAACTCCTTAAAAAAACTTAACTTGTTTTCATTCATAATATCTCCATCCAATAAAAATCTTATAACAACATCATTGTTGTCACTTCCCATACTACAAAAAGGATTTTTTCCTTTTGACGTTCTCGAAATTTATTCTTTAATTAATCGAAAACATTTTTTGTGAGATTGTTTTAAATAGGTACGTTTTTATTAGTTGTTAGGTGTAGGTGTAAGTGTAAGTGTAAGTGTAAGTGTTTTTGATTTATTTGGTAAAGTTTTTGTTTTAAAGTAGTAATATATTTATATTCAATATATATGTGCTCAAGTTAAACAATATCCGACACTTATCGTTTTCAAAAAATAAGAATTTATATCCTATTTTCTATTATACAATAAACTTAATCTTTTATCATTCACCAATATACCGCTTTATTTAAAATTCTATTTTATCCATACAAAGTACTGTCCCATTTTATGAAATAGATTTTTATAACCAAAAAACGCTCATAAGCGCTTGTCTCAAATATTAATCCAAATCAGAGTTTTCATTAAATCGCATACGTAATATCGAGTTCTTCCTTGAACTAGTATTTAATTTGATATTTAATTTTTTGCTTCTTTAAAAAAAATGCCCATATAAAGCAGCAATTAATCTCATATTACTTTTTTCAACATCTTGATATTGAGACAATATATCCCACTGAGTAGTATTTTTACTTCTGGTATAAAGATCAGTGTATTTATAAAGGGTTTTGTCTTTTAACTTTAAATACTTTTGTACATCTTCAATTTTATTTTTCTCATAATAATTTAATATCAGTGGTATGTGGTTGATCTTCAGTTGATATTTGTCATCCATGTCAATCAAAGATCCTATGTCACTAGTTTTAGAAACTTTTAAATTAAGAAATTTTTTATACAAATAGGGGCTAGATCCTTTGGGTATTTGAAAGTTATAACCAACGACCCTTGGTGATTCATGAAAAACGGCTTCACTAAATGTATGTTTTTCTAAGAATAAATGACTATTCGAATCTTTTATATATTTTCCATTGAATAAAATTGGTGTTTTTCCATTCGTTGATCTTTTAATTAGGTCATAGATTTTTCCACATGAAACAACTTGATCATGATTGCTCAATGAACGAATTGAATCAATTCTTAAACCACCATGTCGCTTTGGCGATGTTAGGTCTATATCTATATATCTTACATAGGCATCGGGACTTACGAACCATTTAGACAATCCAGGCCTTTCATACTTGTCAGTTATATAATCGTCGTGGTTGCTTAAATCTCCACAATGAATACTTAAACTTAGTATTTCATATTTTTCTTTACCAATAACAAGGCAATACTCTGCCATTAATCTTTCAGATACTTTTATTAAGTTCGTGTGAAATGTCGTTTGTCTCATAGTCGCTCCTTAAGTTGTTGTTACTATTCAGTCATTTTTAAAGCAGATAAACTCGAACGCCTCCTTGGTTAGTCACAGATTAATGCCAAACATTTATTTCTCCTAAATGTTTAAAATAGTGATTAAATTTTTATCTTTTTTTGCAGTTAAATGACGAAATCAAATGCGTATTTATCTAAGAATTAAATGAGCAATAATGGAGAATTAACTAACTTGTTTCTCTTCATGTCTCTGTTAGGGTTCGCCCATGAAAATAGAGAATCAAATTTTGAGCGATGAAGAAATTAAAATATTGATAGCACTGGCAAGAGAAGCCGAGGGTAAAGGATATAAGGCTAACAGGGCCCTATGTAAGAAGTTATGCAGAAGATTTGATACTTTTGTTGTTAATCTGACAGAAGGAACGCTTGAAATCGACGGGGTGACATACACGATTGAGCACATTTCATTTTTAGAATAAAAAGTATCTCGATGATCAAGTTCATTGATTCTAGTACTTGCTCGGTTTATTTACGCTTAGTCGATGTTTGTGGATTATCACTATTATTAATTAAGAGATCTAAGCCAATTTGAATGGCTTCAAGAATGACATGATTTCCCATCCATAATTTTCTTTCTTGTGACTTTTTTTTATTCAGATGTGCACGAACTTTTTCTACTTTTTTCATAATTCCCTGCAACTCAACTTCGGGAGGAACTCGAACGCGCAAAGTTTCATAATCGGATGGTTGTTTAGGATTTTTCTTTTTTAGCATGTAACTTATTTTGACACAGCAATCATTGTGTCACAAGATTATTGTGTTACAATAATTAAAATTAAGCATGATACCAGTAAGGCATAAATGAGATCTACTGAAATAAAAATTGATGGAACTAAGAAACAAGGTGTCCTTGTTGCAGGTGGACCTGGATTTAAAGTTTATACTATTTCAGATTTAGATGGATGGGCATTGGCCCTTGGCAGAAGAATATCATTTATTGAAGACAGTAATCCTGCTGCTCAAACAGTCGCTGATTATGTAAATATTCGCTACCATTCAATTGATCTTCAAGAGGCAATTAAGGTAAAATTCAATCAACTTATCGAAGCACTTGATAAGAAACATCAGACGACTAATAAAGAATCTACTCTTAACTAATTTTTTCTTCTTTTGACTCTAGCAATTCAAATGGTGGAAGTTCTTTAACAAGTCGATTTGTTTCAACGCTTACAGTAATGATTCTTTTCAGTAAATCTATAACGTAACGAGGATCATCTGACCATTCATTTGGATCATTTGAAATTCCACTATCTCTATCTGTGCTAATACAATACTTTTCCATGATCCAATCAATGGCTGATTTACCATTAATTACATAATTATAGGCTTCAAGAGGAACACCTTTAAGCATGATGTATGGGTTAAAAAGAATAGTAGTGCGATCTACAATCTTTTTTTCTTTGGCGAATTTCATGCCTGCAGTATTAATTTTGTAGATATCTTTTTTGATAGATTTTTCTAAAATTACTTCTTCAAGTGCGTAAGGCTTAGCTGTTTCATAATTAAGATGAAGCGTTGCTAAATCGCGACCGTTTTTGCTGTATCCCCAGAAATCCGAAACAAGAGGAATACGTGGAAGCATTTTTTTCAAGTCATTTTGATACTTTTCTCTATAGGCTAAAGAATGAAGAAGTCCATACACATAATAGAATATATCTTCTTTAGTGATTTTTTTATCTTTATAAGATGATTGAAATTTATTTAAAGAATAATCGGTAATGGCATCATGCTTGATATAACCATATTTATCTACCTTTTCAGTTCTTGGAATTAATTCATCACTTGTGTATTTTTCATACCAGTAAAGAGAAAAACCTTGACCAGTATCAAGCAAGTGGAGGTTTGGAATACTGTCTGACATTATACAAGAGAATCCTTTCGATCCTCCAACGCCAGTTACATAAAAAATTAAATTTTCATGATAAATTGTTGGGAAAATTTTCCCTAACTGATAATGACGATTATTAAAAAGAGAATCAAAATATAAAAAAGATTTATAGTAAGGTCTGTATAGGCTGCTCCTGATTTGTGTTCTATCAAACTTACCTTCACGATTAGACACAAGAGATTCTACGAGATCTCCAGACCATCCAATTAATTTAGAGTCATTTGTAATCACAGATTCAGGCTTAGGCCATTCTTCTTTTTGAATGCCTTTAATTTGTTTTTGGAAGTTTATACGATTTTCATTATAAATATCTATCATGCTTTCTATGTTTTTTTCGAGATGACTTGAAGAAGAGTTGTAAACCCAAAAATCTCTATTTGTCTTAACTCCAGAAGAATGAATTTCAAAAATTCGGTGTCCTTTTGATTTATCACCAAGCGAAATAAAGTGATCAAACCCTTTATCCCTTTGATTAATCCAATCGCCTTCCAGGTTAGGTTGCACTTTATCCCATTCAATATTTTTAAGTGACTTAAAAATAGAAATTTTTTTAAGTTTTTCTTCACGAGACAGGTACTCACCGATATCGTGGTAAAAAATTTCTGTATTACCTTTATGAGATTTAGATTTAATAAGAATTGTAATTGCTACAGGTGTTCTGCTTCCTGATCCAAAAATCTTTCCGCCCTCTTGTCGTGATAATTCACCAGAGGTTCTTTGATTTCCTCTAAGATTAAAGCAATAAATTTTTGAAAACTCTTTTGCAAGTGACTTTCGCACACCGTCTGCTGCATTACTATCTATGAAAGAACCGTTTGTTACAAATCCAACAACACCTTCATCACCAATTCTTTCTGTAGCCCACTTAATTGCTCGAATGTAGGAATCGTAAAGACTATTTTTGAGTGTTGCTGTTGATTCTTTCACATAGGTAGTGCGAATTTTTTCATCCAGAATTGGATAATCTAAGTTTTGATTATTGTCGTTAGCGTCTCCTTGACCAGCAGAGTACGGAGGATTGCTTATTATTACGTTAATGGATTGTTTCTTTTGCGCTTCAACCCTTTTGTGTATTTCAGGAATAGCTGTCGCAAAATTCATCTGAGCTTCAGCCTCTGTAAGCTGAAATGTATCAGCAAGAACAGCTCCTTCAAATGGTTCGTACTCGCCATTCACTAGTTCATGGTAAGTTTCTTCGATATTTACCGTCGCAATATAATAAGCCAAAAGAACTAGTTCATTGGCGTGAATTTCTGATTGAAATTTTCTCTTTAAATCTTCATTTTTAATAATACCACTTTGGAGAAGTCGAACAATAAAGGTTCCTGTACCTGTAAAAGGATCTAGAATATGAACACCTTTATCCGAAAGGCTTTTGCCAAACTCTTCCTGCATGACATCTTCAACACTTTGAACGATAAAATCTACAACCTCTATGGGCGTATAGACAATTCCCAACCTTTCAGACATTTTCTTGAAAGCTACGTTAAAAAAGCGGTCATAAAGTTCTTTAATAATTCGTTGTCTAGCCTCTGCATTATTAATACCTTTTACTCTCATCCTTACACTTGCATAAAAGTGTTTAAGAAATTCTGCATCTTCTTTTTGTATAGCTGCTTCAAAAACCTTTAAGACAGAATCCATTGCTTGTGAAACTGAATTTTTCTCTGTGAATTTATAATGCTCAAAAAGGGCATCAAATACTGGTTTCGTTATAAGTTGCTGAGAAAGCATTTCAATTGCATCTTTATGACTAATTGATGGATTGAGATTTCTTCTAATACCATTAAGAAATATCTCAAAAGCCTTCTTTGGTTTTGGATCATTAGATTCAAGAATTTTTTCAATCTGCTTTGTATGTTTTTCGGCGATTTTGGCAATGTCTGCAGCCCAATTTTCCCAATAAGGGCGGGTTCCACACTTCGCAACTATTTTACCATAAATGGCACTCTTCCAATCTTCAATTTCAGGCATGTTAAGGTGGAGCTGAACTGGCTTTCTTTCTCCTTCGCCTTTTGTTTTTTCTCCACCCTCATTATCTCCAGCAGTATTATCACCACCGCCTACAATCACCTGAATTCTACTCGATTGATTCTTATTAAGATCAAGCTTGTTTATCTCAGCATCAAAACGGTCATCATGGGCACGTAGGGCTTGAAGTACTTGCCATACGACTTTGTACTTCTTGTTATCTTTAAGCGCTTCTTCTGGAGGAATACCTGCAGGAATACCGATTGGTAATATGACATAACCATATTTCTTGCCTTCTGCCTTTCTCATAATTCGGCCCACAGATTGAACGACATCAACCATTGAATCACGTGAGTTTAAGAAAAGGACGGCATCAAGAGCGGGAACATCTACACCTTCTGATAGACAGCGAGCATTGGAAAGAATGCGACAGGTATTTTCTGAAGTTTCTTCTTTTAACCAGTCGAGCTTTGCATTTCTATCCATTACGTTAAAAGTTCCATCAACGTGGGCGAGTTCACACTTTAGCACATTTCCAATATTTGGATGTGCAGCTATATATTGATGAATAACATTATCAAAAACATGGACAATCTTTTGGGAGTCTTTGATTGATCTGGCGAACGCAACCGCTCGTCTCATCGGTTTATCATCTTCAACGGCAGCTTCTTTTCCAATTAGGTTTTTAGAGAGGCCATTCCAACAACCAATAATCTTAGCCATGTCCTCTAACTGCATTTCCTTATCTTCAACAGCTAACCCTTTTTGAAATGTCGGCCCAATAATACCCTCATCAATAGCAAGAACAAGAACCTTATAATCAGTGAGAAGTCCATCACTGACAGCTTTACCAAAACCAAGACGGTGAAGTTCTGGCCCATATAAATCTTCATTATCCATAGAATAAAGTTCGGCACTATTTTCTTTGGCTTTCGTTTTAACGGCGTCACCAAAAAGTCTTGGTGTTGCTGTCATATAAATACGCTTCTTTCCTTGAATAAATTTTTGATCATGAATCTTAACGAAATGAGAATCTTCTTCATCGAAGGCAGTCGCACCAGTTGTTCTGTGGGCCTCATCACAAATAATAAGATCAAATTCTTCTAAACCATTTTTTTGAGCAATGCTGATTACTTCAATGGATTGATAAGTTGAAAAGATTACTGTCATTTTATTATCAGGTTTTACTTTTTCAAGTCCCCTTAATAGGGAAGAAGTGTCAGTAGAAGCAGGGATGGCTAAATCATGTTTAGAAATATCCTCTTTATATTTTCCAATTTTATTATCAGAGCAAACAGCGAAAGCATGGAATGGTGTTCCTGATTCAGCAGTCCATTCGCGAAGAGTCTGAGAAAGAAGAGATATAGAAGGGACAAGAAATAAAACGGTTCCTTTTCCATTTGTTAATTGCTCGGCTAACTTAAGCGAGGTGAAAGTCTTACCGGTACCACACGCCATGATGAGCTTTCCACGATTGTGCTTTTTATATCCTTCAATCACGTTCTTGATTGCATCTTCTTGATGCAGGCGGAGTTTCTTTTTTTCCTTGAGAGTAAGTTTTTCGGGTTGGTTTAAACTAAACTTAGACCAATCTATTGGACTTTGTTCTAGCTCACGAACATTGATGCGAATAACAGGGATCGTTTGGTCTTCAAGGGATTTTTCAGCCGGCTCACTCCACTTATCTGACGTAGAAATGATAATTCTTTTTGTAAAAGACATCTTTTTATTTTCAACCGTAAATTTTATTCCTGACTCTGTAAAAAATGAATCAATGTCTTTTTTCAGTATCTGATGAGTTGGTGAATAAAATTTACATTGGATAGCAGTGAATTCTCCATCATGTGATTCGGCAACTAGATCAATTCCATGATCTTTTCCCGATGGTCTATGCGGCCACTCACCCCACATATATACATTCTTGAATTGATCTTGATATAAAGGATCTAATTGTAAGTAAGCTTTCATTAACCTTTCAAAACTAGTCCCTTTATCGCGCTGATTAATGATCAATTCATTATATTGCTCTAAAAGATCATGAATCGTTTTGATTTGTTTTTTACTCATAGCTCTACCTTTCTTCCCATTTGAATTATTTTTTCATCAAGAATGAATGCAGATAGCGAGCTTTGGCATTTTTTTCAAGAGAGGGTACACATTTTATTTTCAAATATATCGAAAATGAAACATGGTATTCATCTTATAAAAATGAGTACAACGCTTAGGTAAGAACTGACTGCATATCATCCTTGATATTTTAACTATGCATAAATGATACGATAGAGCTTACGTATTTAGTCTAAAATATTTTCTTAAATTGCCTCAAAAAGGCATTTATTTTGTGTAATTTCAACGAGAACAAACAGAACATGAAACGCACTATTTTTCGTTAAAAAAATTGTAAAAAGTCCGCAATGTCCGGTGGTTATTCATGTTCGAAAATGGCGCAATCGGCAGGAGTCGAACCTGCGACCACTTGATTCGTAGTCAAGTACTCTATCCAACTGAGCTACGACTGCGCATGAAATTCTTTATAACGACTGTGGCCTTAATGGTCAATAGCGAAGGATGACTTTATAGAGACATTTTCATTTTTTCCCCACAACTGTCCGGATTTATATTAAAATTTAAATCGAACCCTTCAAGGAAGAATGATGCCACTACAAGAAAAAGTAAATATTTTAGAGCTTTTTTGTTTCAATATTCATTGGGGATTTCGATGAGAATAATATTAAGAATAATTAAAAATATTAATGAATAAGTTCTTCATTCTGATCATTTCAATTTTTATAATTTGTGGATTAATTTTTTTAGCAGAATTTGCTGAAGTTCCCAATCCAGAAGGCAAAGCCAAAGATATATTTATGAATCCACATTAATGGATTATGTAACTCATAAAATGGCGGAGACGGTGAGATTCGAACTCACGGTACCCCTTGCGGGGTACGACGCCTTAGCAAGGCGCTGGATTAGACCACTCTCCCACGTCTCCAAAACAATCAGTCTAAATTTACTTGGGATTGCTACGAACTAAAGTGGCGGAGGACACAGGATTCGAACCTGCGGAACCTTTCGGTTCAACGGTTTTCAAAACCGCCGCAATCGACCACTCTGCCAATCCTCCGCTTATTTAGAAGGCTATATTATTTGTTTTCACTAAATATGACAAGGGGATTTCTATTTCAGGCTTCTTATTAAGGATTCGATTTGATCTTTGTCAGATGCAGTAGGGCTAAGTTTTAAGTAATCTTCATATTTTTCTTTAGCAAGGGCTCTTCGACCTGCTGCGCGATATGAATCACCTAGTAGTTTATGAGTCATCGGATTACTCATGTCTTCTTTGAGTGCTCGAAGAAGTAAGTCTATAGCCTCATTCGCATAGTTTTGTTGCAGTTTTAATATGGCCATGGCCACTAAGGCATCAACCGAACGAGGATTTAAACTGATGGCCTTTTCATATTTTAAAATCGCTTCTCTATAATCTTTTTCCAGCCTAAAAACTTCACCCATAATAAAATGTGCTGAGTCTAAGTTAGGATTTAGTTCCAATTCTCTCTTGGCCATTTCGCGGGCTTTCGCTGCATTGTTTCGTGCCAGATAAACACGGGCCAATTGATAATGGACCTTGGGATATGAGTCAAGCTTATCTTTAATCTCTGTAAATTGCTCAATGGCTTCATCGTAGCGAGCTTCTGCCAATAAAGTTTCACCCAAATCCATTCTAATTGTTAAATTTCCAGGATTGAGTTTTAAGAGATCTTTAGCATGCTTAATGTATTCATCTTTTCTGCCTTCGAGTTTGGCTGCAGACATTAGGACTTCATACAAGCCTTCATCTTTTTTCGTCATACTTTGTATTTTATTATAATAGGCTTGAAATTCTTTTATCTGACCACTTTTAAAATATAATGTTGTGATGGCTGAAACGAGAAGTGGGTCCTCACCTTGTTCAGTAATAATATCTCTTAAATAACCGAGGGCTGTATCTGTCCCATCTTGGTCATAAAGAATTTCTGAATATAAAGCATGATACCTAACATTTTTAGGATCGAGTAAAAGTGCCTTAGACAACCTTCCTCGAGCTTCGGCATAGCGCTTATTTTTAACTAAAATTTTTGCTATTTGATACATACTTTCATCATTAAGTGGATCTCTGGAAAGTGCGCGGTCATACCATTTAATCGCAATAATGGGATTTTTCTTGGCTTCCGAAAATTGTCCCATCAAGATGGCATAATCTGCTGTCGCTGCGTATTTTGTTTGGGCCAGTTCAGAAAGAAATCTTTCAGCTTCATCGAACTTATAGGCTTTGATTAAGACTTGAACAAGCATCTTTTTTAAAGCAAAACTTTGTTGATGAAGACTTATTTTTTCTTGAAGTGAATAAATCGCTGATTCAAAAAAACCTCTAGTGGTATTCATCTCTGCCTGAAAAAGAATTGATGGTATATATTCTGGATCTGCATCCACTGCCTCTATGATAAATTGAAAAGCAGAATCCATGTTGTGATTTTTAAATTCTTCTTTAGCTTTCTTCAAGAGCCCCAAAACCTTACTTTCTAAAATTAAATTTTGGGCAACTTTATCTCCGCTAATTTCCAGCCTTGCCAAATTGGCCCGAAGCTCTTCCGATTCTTGGATCTCTAATGATTTCTTAAAAAAGACACTGGCTTCTTTATTTTTATTTTTCAGTGCAGATAAGTATCCCATGTATTGTAAATATTTTGCCAAATAAGCAGGGGAGTATTCCGCACTTAAACTATCTATCTTTTTTAAAGTAGACTCAAAGTTTTTTATGGCCTGCTCTTTTACATAAGCATCTGCAAGCATAAGTAGGAGCTGTACATTTTTTGGATAATTCTTAATACCTTCCAAGATAATTTTTTTCGCTTCTTCTGGCTTATCATCCACAATTTGAAATTTTGCCAACTCAACATAAGCTTCAAATGGTTTTTTAGGAATTAGAGTTAATGTATCGTTAACTTTTCGGGCTTCGATAAATTCTCCACCTCTTACTAATAATGCTAAGTAATAAGTGAGTAATTTAGGCGTCGGTTTATTTCCAGCTCGCAAATAATTTTTAACAGTATAGATTCCTGTTTGATATTTTCCAATTTGATAGAAAAAAAGGGCTGCCCCCGTTGCTGCATTATGATCACTTAAAAATTTAGATTCAGCTAACTGTACAAATTTATACAATGTACTGGCTGCTAAATTTCTATCACGAGTATTATCAATTAGCTCAGAGTAGGTTAAAATGATTTCCCCCAAAGCTTCATTGGAGCTAAACTTTAGAGTAAGTGAATTGAGATACATTTTTGTTGCAAGAACTCTCGCTCTATAACTGCCCTTAGAATATAAGCCTCTTGCTTGAAGCAAGTAATTATTCGCCCCTTGCACATTTTCTACGGATGATGTTATTGGAAATTTTACATCTAAGTAAATTGGACCGACTTGCTTGGGTGCCTCTTCGTTTTGTAGAAAGAAATAAAAAATACCCATAAAAGCTAAAATTGCTATTGTGGACATCCCCTTCGCTTTCTTTTTTTTTATTACAACTTTCGTCTTTAAGGCCCTGCTGTCTTCAACTGCTTCTTCTATGATCTCTATTTCATCGTCATCATGACCTTGCTCCATGGCCTGTTCACGTATAATTATCTCTTCGAGATCTTTCAATCTTTTTTTCTCAAGGCTTTCTTCAATTTTTGCCTTTGTATCTAATTCAACTTCTGAAACGCTTAATTGGGCATTAATTGTTGGCAATGCCTGTGCAAGATTTATAAATTCTGTTTTCTCATTAACTAATTGCTCACGACTTAAAACTGGTTTTTCTTCTTTTTTAGGAGGACCAACATCAAATGTTAAAAGATCATCTTGTGGTTCTTTGATTTTTTTTACTTCAAACTTGGACTTCACAACAACTGTCTTATCTTGGCCATCAACCTTTTTAAGATTCATTCGCGAGACAACTGTTTCATCCATTGGTTCTTCATAAACACTGTCTGGATTATTCTTTTTATATTCTTTTTCTAGCTCTTCGTAGTTAACTTCGAGTTTTTTTTCTTTCCCAAACTTAAACTCATGAAAAGTTACATTGGCAACTGTGACATCTGTGCGTGTTGGTTCGTTTTTGGATTTGGCACCTTGCGATTTTTTAGAACCTGCTTTTTGAGTCCCATTTTTATTGGGAATTTCTGGCGGGCCATCAGCAGATTGCTCTATTTGTTCTTGCCTTAATTTTTCCGCTAACGCCGAAATGAGATTATGTAAAACTGGAAATTTATCTAACGACTTCCAATCTCCGATAGGAAACTGTTGGCACATCTCAGTGCCTCTAATGTGATTTTTTAAAAATAGTTCACCAATTTCCTCTTCAGAAAATGGCCCAACAACCCGCTCATTAACGAGACGGATTCTGTACTTAAGACTCATTTCATCCTGTCTACTTCAACCCTAAAAAGAGCGACGGAGCAATTCCGACAGTAAAGATAGACACTAAAATGATAACATGAACCAGCGTTTCACTGAACCTAGTTTTTACGGCAGGCAAAACAGGAACCGAAGAATCTTCAGCAAATAAATCACTCACGAATCGGATGTAATAAGCTAGTCCTATAATAGAACTAATAAAGATCGATGTGGCTTCAATGGTGAAGCCTTCTTTAAAATAATTTGTGAACAACATATACTTCATTGCAAAGCCTGAAGTAAGAGGAATTCCGGCCAAACTTAAAACAAAGACTACCAACATGGCCGACAAGGCTTTATTTCGATAAAATCCACCCTTTAAAATACCACGCCCATCACGGTTCTTATTTAACTCAGCAAATTGGTTGAGTATTAAAATAATCCCTGTGGCAGTAAGTGAATAAATAACAAGATAACAAATCAGTTGAGTTTCATAGGCTTCATCTGGGTTTAAGCAAACCATCATCAACATATAACCAGTATGGGCCACAGAAGAATAGGCGATGATACGCTTAAATTGTCCCTGCACCAAGGCCATTATGTTTCCATAAAATGCTGACATAACAGCAACCACTTGAATAATTCTTATGAGGATATCTTGAAAATGAGGGTCACACTCTAGAAGTAACACTTGAAGTAATGTGATAAATTTAAATCCAATAATAATTTTTGAAATAAAAAAGTTTGTTGCGAGATTTCCTAGTGTAACGTTTGAGTAAACATCGGCGATCCAAGCATGAAACGGAAATGCACCCAATTTAAAACAAGTTGTAAGAATGAAAATTCCTAAAGCAATGGCATAAAACTCTTGATTA
>JAYSPR010000141.1:0-3430 GCA_043721975.1 Bacteriovoracaceae bacterium | reverse complement strand
CTTCCACAAAATTTTGATTTTGAATCTTTTATTAAGGCCGCGAACATCGAAATCAAAAATATCGGAGGTAAGCCTGTTGCCATCGTTATCGGAAAACATGAAGTTGCCTTTGGTTTTGATACTCCAATTATGCCAATTCCAAAAGAAAGTCCTGTTCATGAGCTTGGTGTATTGAATGAGGTCATTGGCTTCACAGTGACTCTTGATACAAAAAATCAACTTTTTGATTCCGTCGCTGCTTCAGTTTTCGAGACTAGGGGTGATGATTTGAAAATTGGTACTATAGATGGATACGCAGTTCGTTTTAGTAAAGAAGTCACAGATCAAATTCAAATAAAGGCATCGGCGATGCATTTGGGTAATGCTGACAGTCCTGAGCTTGGTCCAGAGAATAGACAAGACATTGGAATTATCATTAAGTCTAAAGACGGAAAATGGATATTCTGGAACGAGAACATCCATTTCGATAACAATCCAGATTATATTAATTCGCATTTTGCAATCTCTGCAGGAGTTGCTCGTAAAATTGGTAGAGGACAAGTCTCAATGGATGCAACACTTATTCCACAAACACTTAAGCGCGTTGGTGTAGGATACAACATCAATTTGACTAGGAATATAGTTGCTGGAGCACAAGTCAATTACACAAAATATAGTAGTGATGTAGGTCTAGCTAATGGTATTCAGTACGGAGTTTCTTTAAAGTATGTCTTTGGTGGTCACTCCGATTCTAGTGATGAATCTAAAATGTTTAAAAGTTTGAAAAGAAATTAAATACTACCCAAGTGAAACTAACACTCGGGTAATATTCAAAAACTAGTGAGATTCTTTAGCTGCGTTATGAGGAAAAACTAAAATAAAAGCAACCATAAACGCTAAAAGTGCAGCTGAAGCCGAGTAACGACTCAAATTTAGCCCACCTTTAGCAATTGGCTTATCTAAGAAATCTCCAACCACGGCACCTAGTGGTCTAGTTAAAATGAAGGCTGCCCAAAAAAGCAATGTGCGCGAAATTTTTGTCGAAAAATAAAGAACAATAACAAGAATTAAAGCGCCCCCAAAGACGACAGCACTTCCTAAATATCCAAAACCTGCTGAATCTGCCATCCAGTCACCTAACGCTGTACCTAGAGTCTGAGAGAACATAATAGTAATCCAATAAAACATTTCAGATTTGGGATTACTGACAGAGTTCACATTGATTGAGCCCATCGTTTTATGCCAAATAAAAAGTGAAGCTAATAAAAGCAGAACTAAAATTGTAGTTCCACCTGTATAACCAATTCCAAGTGAGCGATCAACGTAATCTGCCATTGTTGTCCCGACAGTTGTAGTTGCAACAATCGTAATCCAATAAATTATAGGATGAAATTTATGAGCTTTAATTTGAAAGTAAACGGCCACTAAAAAAATTACAGCGAAAATAATTGTGCTGACGAGATAACCTAAGTTCATCGACATTGAAACTGCATCACCACCTGTTTCTCCAAGCGTAGTTGCTGCAATTTTTATAATCCAAAAAACGAGCGTTAATTCCGGGACCTTACTTAATCCCTTCTCTAAATTAGACTGTTCCATGTTTTCTCCTATGAATTATTTCCAGATTCCATTAATGACTGGTGATGATAAATCCTCTCTTCCCAAATTTCCAATTCCATACTCATCTTCTATTAACTTCAATAAAGCTGGATGGCTTAATATCTGGTCATTTTGAGAACCTTTTTTAATGTTTGTTCCAAGAAGTACTGTAAAAATTTGATTCTTTGGAGATAACTTTTCACTTCCGTCAAATGTAACAATAAAAAGCACGTCTCCTAATACTGAAGGATTTGAAAGAATTGAACCGAATTTTTTTGTCAGCCACTTGCCAGCAAAGTCTACACCTGTATCATGACCATCATTTTTTATATTTGGAATATACATTGAAAATTCGGGAAGAGTTCCCTTCTTGAAATCATCAAAGAAATTCGATTCATTCTCAATATTTAAGCAACGTGCACTATCTTGTGAGACGTTAGCAAAACTCATAAAAGGAACATGTTTACGGTAATAATCTCCAGAAGATTTTCCTCTGAAGCAATTACCGGGATAATTTTCTGCATAAGTCTTCCATTTCATACCTGCCTTCTCTAATAAATCTCCAACATGAGATTCTTTTAAATCAATCACATTATCGTTAGAAACACCTAGTGTTGATCCAGCAATCATGGCAATATAATTTCCTTGAGAAGGGTGAATTTCCGCCCTTAGGCTTGTAAAAAGTACTCCATTTTGAGTAAGATTTTTAAAGTCAGCTTGAGCCAAAGCTTTAGTGTAATTTGTATTTTCAAAAACAATCCAAACAACCTTTTTGAAATGCCCAGCATTCTGTATACTTTGAGCAAATAATATCTGACTAATCATTGCAGAAAAAACAACAATAAATAATTTTGTTTTCAAAATATCTCCTTTGAATGAATTCTTGAGTTAATCATTATAAAATTGAGCCAAAATGAAAACAGTTAAACACCAGAAATAATGGACATTACAGCAATGTAATACTTCTCCACTTCAAAACTTCGTAATGTATTGATTTTTAATAAGTAATAAGTAAAAATGTGGAAATGAATATACTCATAATTGAAGATGACGAAAAAATATCTACTCTCTTAATGCAAAGTTTATCCAAGTCAAATTTTACAGTGGAAACTGCTTACGATGGAGAAACTGGATTAAAGCTTGCAACTAGTAAAAAATTTGATTTAATCATTTTAGACTTAATGCTTCCTAAAGTTGATGGCTTTTTAATTCTAAAAACTTTGCGGGCCTCTGGAAGTAAAGTGCCAATACTCATTCTAAGTGCAAAAGAAACAGTTGAGGATATTGTCAATGGACTTAAAACAGGAGCTGATGATTACTTAGTTAAACCTTTCTCTATAAATGAACTTTTGGCAAGAGTAGAAACCCTTATTCGAAGAACATCGACTGAAATAACAGAAGTAATTCTAAAGTACGATGATCTTAGTTTGAATTTATCTTTGCGAGAAGTCAGACGAGGAGATAAATTGATCGAGCTTCATGTAAACGAATATTTATTGCTTCAACTAATGTTACAAAATGTAGATAAAATATTAACAAAACCACAGATCCTAAAAAAAATTTGGGGTTATGATTTTGATCCACAAACAAATGTTGTGGATGTTTTAATTTGTCGTCTTCGAAACAAAATTGACAAAAACTTTGAGGTGAAAATTATTCAAACAATTAGAGGTGTTGGATATGCTATTAGAAAAAATTAGTGATAAGCTTCATAAGATAAGTTACCGTATAGCTCTTTTATATCTTTTCTTTTTTATCCCATGTTTTTTCCTGGCCTATGTATCACTAAATTATTTAACTTCGAATTATCTTGAAAAAAGAGATCACGATATAATTGAAGTTAAAATTCAAC
>JAYSPR010000140.1:0-28567 GCA_043721975.1 Bacteriovoracaceae bacterium | reverse complement strand
GAAAATTCTGTGGCAGACGTCAATCAAATCTTATCCCACATTGCCGACTTAAACGGTAAAATTACAACCATCGAAGCAGCTCAAGGTGAAACTGGAGATTTGCGCGATCAAAGAGATATGGCACTACGAAATTTATCTGAAAATTTTAAAGTTCACACCTACGTTGATGAAAAAAATCGTTTTATCGTAACAGCTCAAGGGATCGGAACTCTAATTACGGGATTACAAGTTCAAGAACTAGGTACTATTTCAAAAAACAGAGTGGACTCTAGTAATAATATGAACGGCTCGATCGAAGTAGTTCTAAAAGATCGACCTTCACAAAAAATTACGAATGAGTTCAAGGGCGGTACATTGGCCGCTGTTATTAAAGTAAGAAATGAAGACCTTAGAAAATTGCAAGACGATGTCGACGGAATTGCTTTTCAATTCACGTCTTCAGTAAACACCATCCACCGTCAAGGATTTGCCAATCGTCCGATAGCGATGGACGCCGAAGGTAACCCCGTTAAGTTCGACAAAAAAGGCCCTACAACAGGAATTGATTTTTTCAAGCAGCCAGTCGATGTACAAGAAGCCGGTCTTTCAATTGATTTATCAGACGCTGTTAAAAAAGATTTAAGCAATATTTCAGCAGGTCTTTCGCCCAATGCTCCCGGGGATAACCGTGTAGCAATTGCTGTCTCAAAACTTCAACATGAAAGAATCTCAGGTGAAGGAAGTGTGACTCTAGAAGAAAAATATCTTCAGACCATTGGTAATATCGGTCTTGAAACCGGCAAGGCGCGCCTAGATGCTGAACAAGCGACGGGTATTTTGGCCCAAGCCAATAGCTTACGTGAACGGTTAACTGGTGTTTCAATCGATGAAGAGACGGCCAACATGGTTCGCTACCAACAAGCTTATCAGGCATCAGCAAAAATTATGCAAGCAGCAGATGAAATGTTTAAAACAGTTTTAGATATTAAACGCTAAATAGGGACACAAGATAAGGAAACAAGATAACCAATGACAAGAGTATCTGAAAACAGTTCAACCGCTTCTCTTAAGTACGCTCTTAATAAGACGAAGGCGAAGGTTGAAGATTTACAACTTAAGGGATCAACTCTTAAGTCCATTACAAAGCCATCTGATAATCCCATCAGTAACGTCGAAGCCATGTCTTTAACATCGGCCACGAATGACAATATTCAATATTTAAAAAATGCTGACTTTGCTCTTTTGAATTTAAGTGTCAGTGAAAAATCAATTGAAGAATTGACCGAGATTGTCGTTAAAGCAAAAGAAATTGCCATTGCGCAGTCATCAGATTTTTTTAATGCTGACATTAGAAAAAACGTCGCCAACGAAGTTCAACAGCTCTATAACCAAACACTCGCTATCGCCAATAAGAAAGTTGGATTAAAACATATTTTCTCTGGGACAAAAACACTGACTGTTCCCTTTGATGCCACTGGTGCCTACCAAGGCGACAAGGATCATATTTCACTAGAAGTTTCTAGAAACTTTTTTGTTCCTATAAATTTAACAGGCGAAGAAGTTTTTTTTAGTTCTTCTGAAATAGGAAAAGCCGAAAACCCGCTTGAGGATTTTGAACAATTTAAAGACCACAAAAATCCTGAAATCAATCGCGATCTCGCCACAGAAGATTCTTCGGTACTTAATAATGATGATGAAAGGCAGTTTAAAGCTCGCGATAATATTTTTTCACAACTCCAAGCCCTCACTAGCGCACTTGAAAATAATGATCCCAAAATGGTCCAAGGGCTTTTAGAGAAATTCGACAATACTATTTCAAGACTCGTTACCTTAAGAACCAGAATTGGCTCGATTACAAATTCTGTGGATACATCAAAAAATAGCCTTAGTTCAGAAAATATAGATCATGCGTCTAGGCGCAGCGCGCTCATAGATGCGGATGTCACTGACCTTTTTTCTGACATCAATAAACAGCAAGCCATTTTGAAAACAACTTATCAGGCAAGTCAGGGAGTTATGAATCAATCCTTGATGGATTTTATTCGTCGCTAATTAAAATATGACATTTCGCCTTGTCCCAATATCTAAAAATAATTTAGTTTTTTCTTGCATTTTAAATCTTCAGGTAATATATGAAGCATTGCAGATCGGAACAGGAAAGTTTTCCGACAAGTTATTCTGAGGTTGATTTTATGCTCGTGTTGACAAGGAAGCTAGGCGAAAGCATCGCAATAGACGATCACATTAAGATAGTTGTTGTCCAAATTAAGGGCAAACAAGTAAGGCTAGGCATCAAAGCGCCGCCTGAGACCAAAATCCATAGAGAAGAGGTCTACAAAGCTATCCAAGACCAAAATACTGAGGCATCTCAAGCCGATTTAAGCTCAATTGCAGATTTGGCTAACGAGTTAAACAAGAAGTAATTTCCCGCTTGCACTTTTGCCCCTACGACTGCTAAAATCTTTCCATAGGAGTCGGGTATCGACTTTGTTGCAAAGCGGAGGCTTTAAGAGTGAAAATCAAAACAACAAGATTTGGCGAATTAGAAGTCGACAAAAAAGACATTATTGAGTTTACAGAAGGTTTACTCGGTTTTGAAAACCAAAAGAAATTTTTTATTGTAGATCCAGGAGATCAGACTTTGATTCTTTGGCTACAATCTGTTGATGATTCTGGAGTTGCTTTTCCAATCATCGAACCAAAAATTTTTCAACCCAATTACATGATCAAGCTTTTACCTGTTGAACTCAACAGCTTATCACTTGAAAATTTACAAAGTGCAAGCGTTTATACTGTTTTGACTATTCCTCAAAGCGTAACGGAAATGTCTGCCAACCTTAAAGCTCCAATCATCATTAACAATAAAACAAAACTTGCTCGCCAAATCGTTTTACAAGATTCTAAATTAGAAGTTAGATTTAAAATGTATGCTGACTTAAAGAAATATATTGTTAACTTTTCTTCTAATGCTGCTGACGATTCTAAAAGAACAAATGTTGCTCCAGGATCTGCCGATAACGCTGGACCAGCCGTTATTCAAGCAACTCCGCAAGCTGCGAATACGAACAAGACTAACAAGTCACCTGAAGCAAACTAATTAAAATAAAAAGTGAAAGTGATCTGAAGCCCTTCTTTATGAAGGGCTTTTTTTTGATTAAATTCTTGTTTCTGTCGCTGTTTTTGAAAGATTCATATACATACTGGCTTCTGAATTAAATGGATCTTTAATTAAAACCTTTTCCCACTCAGTCTGGGCTTCAATAACGTTGCCATTACCGTAATGAATGACTCCTAAGGCGATCCTTGCTGGCGCATAACTTGGCTCTTCATTCTTTAAATTTCGAAGCTCTTCAATGGCCTTTACGACAAAGCCTTTTTTAGCGTAAACCTTGGCGATTTTAACCCGTGCTTCTAAATTTTCTGAGTCAAGACCAATAACTTTATTGAATTCAAATAAAGCCTCATCAAAACGATTATAAGACAAATAAAGATCAGCTAATTCGTAATGCTTTGAAGCGAATTTTTTATTGATGTGTTTATCTTCTAACAAACCAGTCCCTTTATTTTTTCCTTTCACTCTGTCATTGGCAGTGTCAAAGACTTTTTTAGCTTCATCATACTGGCCAATATCATTGTAGAGAACCGAAAGACTAATGGCCGCATCGGTGTGCTCTGGGTTGAGATTTAAAACTTTATTAAAGGCTTTAATTGCTTTACCGATTTCACCATTTATGTGAAAAATATTGGCCAGTAAAAAAAGGGCTTCAATATTTTTATCATCCGATTCAATGATGTCGTTTAAAATTGTCTGTGTTTTTTTATACTCTTGCTTTTCAAAACATTCACGAGCAGTTTTTAAGAGTTGTTCATTACTTGAAGTGTACATAAGACCTCATGCCTAATTTGTTAATGTTTTAATTTTATCTTCTGATTCTTCAATACGTTTTGAAATACGAGCCTTTTCAGTTTCATTTTTAAGAGTTTTTAGTATTTCTTCATAGCGGCTTTTGGCTGCAATGTAATCATTTGTCTTGAAGTAAAAATCTGCAATATAAATTTCTTTCTTCTCTAACATGTCTTCAATTTGCTCGATTCTCGGTTTTGCATCCTTGGCGTATTCTGTCCCTGGATAAGTTGTCGTTAGTTCATTATAATATTTTACGGCCTCTATCCCGGCTGATAAATCTCTATCAAATGTGTCTGGCAGCTGGCGATAAAAAGATTCTGAAATTCTAAAAACAACATAACCCATTTGTTCATACTTCGGGTGAAAATCACGAAAGAGAATATAAGCTGCTGCTGCTTCAGCATAATTTTCTTGAGAAAAAAGAATATCTGCCTGCATAAGCTCCGCGTGAGTTGCATAGAAACTATAAGGAAATTGCGAGCGCAAAGTATTAAGTTTTTCAGTGGCCTGGATAAAACGAGATTTAGAAACTAGGTCTTGAGCTTCTTTGTAAAGAACTTCAGCTTCTGTTGCTCCATCTGGCCTTTTAGTCGCACACGATAAAATAAGAAGACATGATAAAATTAAAAGAGATTTTAAAAGCTTCAATTGATTGCTCCAAAGAGTGAATTGTAAGCTGAAATCTTATCACCGTGATCTCTCAGTGTAAATTTCATTGTAGATCTCTGTAATAATAAGTTTGATCGCAGCAACTACAGGAATTGAAATGACCATGCCCGTAATTCCTGCATAGTGTGAGCCAACAATTACACTAATTGCTACAATCATTGGGTGTAGATTGACAATTTTTGAAACAAGAAATGGAAAAACAAAAAAGACATCGACTGCGTTGGCAATGGCATATAACAATAAAACTGCACCCATAACTGGTGAAGTTAGACCGTATTCAAGCATCATAAACCCAAAGGCTGGAATAACTCCAAGAATAGGACCGACATAAGGAACAATATTAGTTAGACCTGCTATAAAGCCTAAAATAATTGCATTATTTACACCCATGAACATGAGTCCAACTGTAATGATCGCTCCAACGATAACGGCTTCTACAAATTTGGCAAAAAAGTAATCTCCCAACTGACGATTGAACATATGAATGACGTAATAAAATCTTTCAAAAATAGGATTCGGTGTAAAACTTAACAAAGTTTTTTTAAAAATATCAGCATCGCGAATAAGAAAAAATGTAAAAAATGGCACGAGAAAAATCCATTCAAAAAGTGTCGCAACATAATTAGGTAACTTTACTGCAAACTCACTGGCCCAGGTTTCCAATTGACTTAAAGACTGGAACACATAACCATCGGCGATTTCATGTCCAGTTTTAGCCTTAATAAATTCAGTCACAATTTCATACTGAGCGATTACATAGCGCTCAAGTTGAGGCAGGGTGTATTGAAGATCCTGGGTCTGAATTGAAAGCATCGGAATAACTTTAGAAAGTGGGATTCCAATAAAAAAGCCAAGGAGTACAAAGACAACAATGGTTGCTGATGCACGATTTATTTTACTATATTGCATAATCCAACTGACGATTGGATTCAAGGCCAAAGAAAGAATATAGGCTAAAGAAATTGGAATTGATATTCTCGGTAATGCTAAAACCAAAGAGCAAAACAAAAGAATAATGACTGCAAAAAACACCAATTGTATTTTGGCCATATTCTGTCGGCTACTTAAAATCATGAATTTGCTACTTGTTTTTCCGCCAATAGTTTTTCCACTTTTCTTAAGCGACGACTAAGCTTGCTGGCTTCTTCTGTTAAATTATAAAGTCTATCGGCAAGCGCTAGCGACAATGACTGAATCAATTTCGCTGCGATAACAGGATTGTGCTCTATTAAATGTTGTAGATCTGGTTTAAATATACCAATGAGCTCTGCTCTATTTTTCGCTATTGCCGTTGCCGACCTCGGCATTCCATCTTGAAGAAGCGCCATTTCACCAAAATAGCTAAACTCATCTAAAGTGATGAATTTTCCTTCTCCAACTTCTTGTCCTATATCCGATTTTGTTAATTCAATAAGGCCTGAAAAGATAAAATAAAAACCAATCCCAATTTCACCTTCGCGAAAGACAACATCCCCTTCCGAAAATTTACGGCTGTGTAAATACTTCGCAAGAATTCGAAGTTCATTGTCAGAAAAATTTTTTAACAGTTCTACATTTCTTAAAAAACGAGGAATTGAATCTCTTCGCACACGGCTCAAAGGATTGGCCATCCATAAGTATTTCATCATTCCAAAATCAATTTTAGAGGCTAAGTTATTATCTTTTATTCCTGCTTCTCTGACTTCTTTTTCATAAGATGAGTTCATAATTTCTCCGCGACTAATTTTTAATAAAGGCCTAACTGGTCTTTATTGACCCATCCTGCAAGTGAAATTGGAAACTCAATAAAAAACCAACCATCTTTAAATTCCCCAAGAATAACTTTTGATCCCGATCTAAGTTTTCCTTTTTCATTAAAAATTTTTGAAGGTCCTTCGTAAATAACAACTTCGTTAAGAGCTATCGCTCGATTTAAATTTTCAGCATAATAATGTGACCAAAGAAAAGGCGTAATAGATAAAAAAAGCACAAAACCGATAAGCCATTTTTTTTGAATAGATTTTGACTTGATCAGTATTAAAGAAACAAGAATAAAAATTAAACTCAATGAAAGATAGCCTGCCTTAGGCATTGAAGACATATAATTAACAATTTGATCTGGGAGTGCGCTAGATGTTGAGAGATCCTCACTATTCATTTGAGATTTTACAAACCCTAAATTATTTAAAGTTGCACTATTGATGTAGCCCTCTTGAATAGCTTTTTCTAAGTGAAACCTTGCAACAGGAAAATCTCCCATTTTTGAATAGACCGTCCCTAAATTAAAGTAAAAAATACCCGACTCAAAGTGTTGCTTATTGTTAAGTAAATACTGTGCCGCTCCCTTATAGTTTTTAGCTAAATAAAGTTCTTCGAAAGATTGAGGGGCAAGTTGTTCTTTCGTTTGCTCTTTTGGCAAGTCTTGAGATTTTTCATTGCTCGATTGAGGATGTCTCTCTGTAGCTACAGATGGCTTTGTTATATTCAATATGCTATTGTTTTTCATAAATTAATTATCCCTTACTCCAAAGAGTTTGCAAGGGAGAAATTGTGATCATTTTTAGTAAAATCGGTAAATAATCCGGGGAAATCAAATATGAGTATAGGCGTTCAATCGACTAACATTAACGATCATTTTAATAAACTTTTTAGTGCCATTTTATTAGAACAACAAAAATTTGATCACATTAAAACTGCTGACGAAGATAAAAAAGATCTCTTAGCTGCAAAATTAAAAGAGTATGAATCACTTAAAGGCCGAGGATTTTTTTATCCTTTTATGGCCTCTGGCAGAGGACACGGTCCCTTTGTTGAACTGATCGATGGGTCAGTAAAGTATGATCTAATAAATGGTATTGGTGTTAACTTGTTGGGTCACTCTCACCCAATTTATATTAAAGCAAACTTAGAAGCGGCCACTAGTGATACGATGATGTGTGGAAACCTTTTATCGTACCAAGAGCCTTACGAATTAAGCCAAATCCTTTTAGATTCCGTAAAAAAATCTCGCCTAAAGCATTTTTGGTTTTCATGTTCTGGCTCATTCGCAGGTGATACTGCTTTAAAAATTTTATGGCAAAAAAAAGCACCTAATTATCGCCTAATTGCTTTTCAAAAATCTTTTGCTGGTCGTTCAATTGCCATGCAAGATGTGACTTACAACCAGGCCTACAAAGAAGGAATGCCACAAACCATTCCAGTAGATCATGTGCCTCATTTCAATTATAACAATCCAGAAAATGCGATTAAAGAAACAATTGAAGCACTAGATAATTTAATTGCAAAAAATGGCAATGTTTATTGCGCAATAACTCTTGAAGTAATTCAAGGTGAAGCTGGTTTTATCTACGGCACTAAAGAATATTATAAAGCTCTTTGCGAATGGGCTCGAAAGCAGAATCTTTATGTTTGGATAGACGAAGTTCAATCGTTTTCTCGTACAACAGAACTTCTTGCTTACCAAATGTTTGAACTTGATGAGTATGTTGATGTCGTTACCATTGGAAAAGTCCTTCAAGGTGCAGGTACGTTTTACACCGAGGAACTCAACCCTAAGCCAGGGCTAATTGCCGGCACGTTTAATGGCTCCATCGCTTCATTAAACGCTGGTAAAGCTACCGTTCGTTACCTAAAAGAAGGGAATTTTTATGGTGAAAAAGGACGCATTAAAGAATTAGAAAATAAATTTAAAGCAAAATTTAAAGAACTTGCTGAAGGCAGTTGTAAGGGAAAAATACCTTATTACGGTGGAATCGGTACAATGTTGTCTTTCCAAGTGGGAGATTCTTCTGCAGATACAACAAATAAATTCATGAAGAAATTTTTTGAAAATGGTGTTATTACTTTCTCAGCTGGAAAAGAGCCTACGAGGATCAGATTTCTTCTTCCACTGCCATTGTTAGACGAACACATTGATGAAATTTTTAAGATACTAGAAAAAACTATTCACGAGACGATTTCTTAGGATTGATTTATGTATATTCTTAGATCAGCTAATTTAAATGACCTAGATGATCTTTACGAGTTAAGCCAACTCATGCTCTTTATTAATCTTCCACCCGATAAAGAAATTATTAAATCAAAGATTGAAAGCTCTATTAGAGCTTTCACGAAACCTTCAAAAAAACTGTGGGAAAACTATTACCTTTTTGTTTTAGAAGACTCTAAGGCTCAAAGAATTATTGGTGCTTCAATGATCCATGCCCAACATGGAACTGAAAATGAACCTCATTATTTTTTTACTGTCTCTCAAGAAAATAAATTTTCTAAAACACTAAACACTGGTTTTATTCATGGAACTCTGAAGCTGGGTCTAGAGACTAACGGCCCAACTGAAATTGGAGGTTTAATTTTAGACCCTGATTTTAGAAAGAGCGATAAAAAATTAGGAAAACAATTATCGTACGTGCGCTTTTTATATATGGGTATGCACACCGATCGCTTCAAAGACACTATTCATTCGGAGCTAATGCCTCCATTTGACAGTGAAGGACATGCCCCACTATGGGAAGCAATCGGTAGACGTTTTTTAAATCTCGAATATCATGAAGCTGATATGCTCTCTAGAAGTAATAAGGAATTTATTCTGAATTTATTTCCTGCCGACACGATTTACATGACACTGCTTCCGATAGAAGCAAGAAACGCCATCGGAAAAGTAGGTGACTCAACAGCTCCTGTTAAAAAAATGCTTGAAAGTATTGGTTTTAAATATAATAACGAAGTTGATCCTTTTGATGGTGGTCCACATTACAGGGCCAAGCTTAAAGATATTCTTCCTGTGAAGGATCTTTTTGAAGTTGAAATTTTGATCAGAGAAAAAATTGTTAAAAGTGATCTCGATTCTATTTTAGCTTGTTTTCCAACGCAAGATGGAAGCTTTAAGGCCGCTGTCATCTCTGGAAATTTAAATAAAGGCAATCCAAATAAATTCATTATTGACCCTGATGAAGCTCGAGAATTAGGCTTGGCTGAAGATTTTAAAACGTACGCAACTTACTTATAGGATTCTATGACAAAATTTAAAATTTTGGGAAACTACTTTCATAATAATTTTCACTTACCAGCCACCACCGGACCTCTCGCTGTTGAAAATATTATTAAGCGCCAGTGTCCTGCAGATCTCTCTCTCAACCTATGGGAAGCTCCTGTAGATTATAGAGACGTTGATCGCGTTGTTGAATCGGCTGCCGCCGGATTTAAAACATGGAAAAAACTATCTCAGGAAGAAAGAAATAGTTATCTCAAAGCTTATCAAACTGAAGTTAAAAAAAGACAAGAGGAAATAGCATTAGCCATTGCCTTTGAAACTGGAAAACCCCTTTGGGATGCAAAAACGGAAGCAGGATCTGTCGTTGCAAAAGTTAATGTAACTATCGAAGACTCTCTTCCTCGTATTGCCAATAAAAAGATTGCGGCTATTTTGCCAAAAACAGATGGGCGTATTTTATTTAAACCTCTAGGCCCAAGCTTGATCATTGGACCCTTTAATTTTCCATGCCATTTAGCTAATGGACAAATTTTAAGTTCATTAATCGCTGGAAACTCTATCATTTTCAAACCCTCTGAAAAAACTTGTTACTCTGCACAGCTTTTAATTGAATGTTTTCACGCTGCTGGATTTCCTGACGGAGTCATTAATTTAATTCAAGGTGACGGTGAAGTGGCGAGAAGACTATTAAAAGAAAAAGCAATTAAGGGGGTCTTTTTTACAGGCTCAAAAGAAGTTGGTAAAAAAATTCTCGACATTACCCATCACGATCTTTCTAAACTTGTTTCATTAGAGCTTGGTGGAAAAAATACAACTATTCTTCATTCTGATGCTAACCTCGATCATGCTATGGTTGAACTTTTAAAATCATGTTTTCTAAGTTCTGGTCAAAGATGTACATCAACTTCTATTGTCGCTATTCATAGAAGTATTCATGAAGATTTCATCGCAAAATTTCATGAAATGGCTAAGAAAATTATAATTGATCATCCTGTCGACTTCACGAGAGAACCTTTTATGGGTCCTCTTGTAGATCAATCGGCCGTCGACTCTTATTTGCTTTTTATGGGAATGGCCAAGCGCGAAGGCTTTCAAGAAATTATGAGAGGAAAACAGCTAGATCGTGCTAAAAAAGGTCACTACGTCAGTCCATCAATTCACCTTGCTGAAAGATGGAATAACGACAGTATGTTTTTACATAGTGAAATTTTTGGACCCAACGTAACTTTTATTCCCTATGATTCCATCGAAGAAGCCATTTCTATCGCTAATGCAACAGAATATGGACTGGCCACAGCTGTCTTCACCAAGGATCAGGCACTATTTAATTTATGCTTAGAAGAAATCGACACAGGTTTAATTAATCTCAACCGCTCAACTGTTGGTGCTTCAGCTAAATTACCTTTCGGTGGAGTGAAGAATTCTGGTAATTACAGGCCAGCTGCTTTAACCACAATTGATGCTTGTGTTTATCAAATGTCCTGTCTTGAAGTATTAAGTGATGAAGCTGAAGATATTAAATCTATAATAGGACTAGATATTTAAATTTCTTTTCCATTGAGCATATCTCTTAATTTAAATTTGAGCATAATCACTGTTTCTTCTATTTGCCCATTTCTTATTAGAGAGAGCGCTGATAAGTATTTATCTAAATCAGCTCCTAGTGATTGCCTGTGAATTTTCCCTAATAAATAAGCCTGATCAAGAGCTATGTCTTTATATTCATCATGATGATATTGATTGAGATTAAAAGTGACTCCCATCATCTCTTTATCACTAACCAAAAATGACTTTTTCTCTATGGTTAAATTAAAATTAAATAAATCATATTCATCATTTAAATCATCTAATTTTTTATCTCTTCTTTCGGTCATATCAAGCCATCTTAATTGCTCGTAAGGTCTCAGTCTGGCCAATATTTGATAACTTAAAAGATTCTCTTTTCTACCAATTGATTTTTGATTTTTATAGTGATCATAAATCTCTAATAGTGGAAATTTTTCTTTTAAAGCTGAAAGTATTGGCAGCAATTCACTTTTCTCAATCTGCTTGTGAGATATTTTAAATCTAAACGGTGCCTCTGTTTTTATTTTTGATAAAAAATATTGCTCGTTGTTATAACTAGCGGATTGATACTCACGTTCCATATAGAAGCTCAGTTCGTGAGATTTCGAAAGCAAGCCTTTCTGATAGGCTTCAAAATAATCTTTCCAATTAAGTTGTTGATCAATTTGGCGAATTGATATTAAGTGAATAAGAAAATCATTGTGGTAATTTCCTTCAGTGAAATTATTAATATTTTTTATTGTGAAAACAATGTTTCCTTTTTTATTTCTTGAAAAATGAAAGTTTTCCATCTGCGTGTCTTCAACAATACTTCCCTTAAAAATTGCTAAAGTTTTAAATGTTTCTTGAATTGGTGATTTTGCTAATTCTCTAAAGAATAATGGTGGTATGACCCTGTAATCAGTTTTATTTTTAAGTTGATACTTTTCCTCAATCGCAACTGATGATGGTGCACGCCTGGGCGTTCCATGCTTTGGAAGAAAATCATTCAGAGTATACTTTGTGTAAACGAAGGCAAGTGTAAATAGGGCCGGTAAATATAGCCACTTCATTTAATATTGCTTCTTGTTGACTAAAACTCCGGACTCACTGGAATCTGCTGAATTTTGGTTAGTTGATTTAATTTGTTCAACGTCGACATTTGAATTTTTTTGATAAAGATCAATAACTTCTTTTTGTTTTAATGATTTTTGAGAACGCTTAAGTCTCGCTTTTTCTATTAAAATAAACGAAGACATATTTTCATCTTCAGCATGCTCTACTATTTTTTCTTTAACTAGCCGAACCGATTGGACTTTTTGATCTGCACTTTCAACAGGGACTGTTTGTGAAGTCGTGATCATTTGTGGTCTTGATTCAAACAATGTTCCACTAACTGAAATATTTTCTACAACAGATTCTTCTTTAAAATTAAATGGTAAAATTTTAGCTTCGCGCTCTAGTTGCTTTTGAGCATGCTCTTCATGAATTATATCGACAGCATCGTTACTAGAAAAATCTCTATAGATTTCCTTCTCAACTCTTTCGTTGACAAGATCAGTGAGTGACAAAAATTTTCCACCATTGTGCTTCGTCGCTATATCGGCGATTTCTTCCGGGGTAATTATTCTCATCAAATTCATTATGAGCAAGTTTTGGGTCGCCATAGTATTAGGCTATTCGGCTAATTGCTTCATTAACTTGAGTTTTTTAATCCGGTATGTAGAGTTTCATCTTTTCAATGCCTTATGGATTATTGATGGCTTTTTATAAAAAAATACTAGACATTATCTTCAATAATTTTTATAACTTGGAGACTTATTTCAGTTCTGTTGGGGAGTGGCGCAGTGGTAGCGCAGTAGACTGTTAATCTATTGGTCGTGGGTTCGAGTCCCACCTTCCCAGCCATTTTTAAAATCCACCTACATTCAAATTAATTTATAAAGTCCCTTTAAAAGAGAATAAAAAACCTATGAAAGATCAAATATTTTCCAAAGATTTCCACACAAAACTTCAAAAAAATGTTGAAAGAAGTTTTAATGATTTTATTGAAGACTTACGTCAAGATTTTCAAAGAGGTTTTAATACAGATGTTGTCGATCAAGACTTCCTCGACCAATTAAATGACATTGTCCATGACGAAACTTTTGATAAATATTCTCCTTTAAAATTTTATTGGCTTAACCTCATCGATAATCTTATTTATGTCATTCAGCTTCACGAAGAATTACTGATTGAAGAAGATGTTGATACTGATGAGTTAACTGATTTAGAAAATGAGTTATTTAATTTTTGGAATGATTCTGAATTAGCCGAGAGTTTTCTTAATTTTCTGAAGGACGGCTCTCCCGTCATTGAAGTTTCAACCAACCTCATTCCCTTACTAGAAAACCAAATCGTCTCTTTTTATGTCATTCATATTAGTCTTTACCGCCAGGAATTTTCTGACCCTTTAATGTATCAAGTCGTTCCCGAATTAGGAGACTCAGAAAAGAAAATTTACGTCACAGATTCACATTTACCTGTTCTATTAAAGAAAACCCCTGAAACTTATCCCTCGCTTCCTCTTCTCTCAACAACACCAGAAGAAAATCAAATCGTTTTCGAAATTGGAAACAAGGCACTTCATTGTAATGTTGATAAAGCCCCTACCCCTTTGACACTCGAAGAGCTTTCTCTTTATGTTTTACCTCATTGCGAAGCAGGTGAAACTCATTTGAACGAATTTAAAAAGAGTATTCTTAAAGCTCTCGACAGCATAAAAAAAGTAGCACCACATCTTTATGTCACTTTTAAAAGCTTTACCCATACAATTGTTCCAGTAAACGAAAAGGGTATCGTTAGCTATTCTATGCAATCATTGCCGGGCTATTCATGTATTAATATGTTTGATCGCGACCAGATTGATTTAATGGATGATTTACTTCATGAAAATGGTCATCACTATTTAAATACTTATTTAAATCACTTGGACTTAATTAATGAAGATGATGATAAAATCTATTTTTCTCCTTGGAGAAAGGCCCTTCGCCCGATCAGAGGAATTTATCATGCTACTTTCACATTTTTCTGGGCACTGGAGCTTTTCTTTAATTTAAATACTGCGATTGAAAAAAAGACTCTCAGTTTTTCAAAAGATGAAAAAGTAAAAATCAAAACTCGCTTCTTAGAAGAGTATTATATGCTTGATTATTGTAAGGCGGATTTTAATCACGCTTTTAAAAATAAGCGTGTCAATAAAGATGGCCTCAATCTTATTAATTCAATTTATGAAAGGGTCGCAATTTATAAAACAAATGTCGATACGGTGCTGGCTGAATTAGAAAAACTCGACTCCGAAGCTAGTCTTAAAATTCTTAAATTAAAGACTGATTTACGTGAGGCCAGAAAGCACTACAATTTGGTTTAACCTTGATTGCATTTCATTGGCTGGCATCATGTCTCCTCGCTTAGAGGCAATCAAAATACCTTTTTTGTAAACCTGTTGAGCGAGATCTGATTGACCTGAAGCCTCTAGCGATTTTCCTAGCAATAAATAAGCTGCCGAATACTTTTCATCCAAGCTCACAACTTTCTCAAGATAAGACACTGCCTCTAGGTATTGGCCTCTATAAAAAGCCACGTCACCAAGACCAAACAAGGCCACTGTATCATCTGGATCTATATCTAAGACTTGAAAAAACATTTTTTCACGTCGATTAATATCATCCTCTTTTTTCTTTTTTTCTTCTTCCATTTTCTTTTTAAGTTTAGATTCTTCTCCAAAGATAGAAAAAGATTTTACTGTCGCCAAAGCTTTCTCAGCTTCAGCTTCTTCTATTCTTCCAAGCTTCATAAGAAAAAGAGACTTATTTGTATGGGCCATGACTGAGGAAGGCTTTACAATGAGCAACCTATTCATCCACTCAATCGCCTCACTATAGTTTTCCTTTCTCCCTAAGATAACCCCCACCGACTCATAGGCATCTGAATAATCGGGGGCAAAAGAAATGGCCCTCTTCATACAATCAAGGGCCGCCTCTGAATGAGAGCTTTGAAACTCTTCTACTCCGAAGTGAAAAAGTTCTGAAGCAATTTCTTGATAATTTTGATTTTTATAATAAGGTAAATAATGAACTACCCCTTCGAGTCTTACTTGATCTTGAGTGAAAAGTTCAATCGTTTTACCTTCAACTCGAAAATCTCTTAGAAGAGAAACTTGCAGAAAATTTTTAATTTGATAATTAACTTCACCAGCTTTTACTCCATCGATTGTAAAAATACCTAGAGACACCTGACTCGTATTCTTGAGCTCTAAAAGCACTGGATAGTAAGCAGCACCTCTATTATTTTCTATTTTAGCGACCGTTTCTTGTCCCAAGAAACAACCTTTTGAATACGAGATCGCTAAATGATTTAAAAAAGTATCATTGATAAAATTATTCTCATCAATGTCTTTTTCCCAAATTGGAAACCCATTAAGTATTCTTAACTCTTCGAGTTCGACATTATTTACGAATGGGATATTTTCTCTTTTTTCAAAGCTTAACCCTGCATTTAGCCCACAAAAATTTAATTGAAAAAGATATTTTTTATCATTAGGCGAAATCAGTTTGGGATTAAAAGTAATATATAAATCTTGGGTGGTTTTTATTAACTCAACATCATCCATGATAATAAACTTATTAAAGTCAGTGACTATTTTTTCTTCTAAAATTTTAGGACAAAGAATGAAGAGCTTTTCTGTGAGCTTGGCTATATAAAAATAGGATTGCAATTTACCGGTGCGGTTAAGTCTCGCCGTTAATTGAGCTTCACCAAAAGATATTATTGATAAATCATTGGTGACCTGACCTTGAAAAAAAGTTTCCCTGTCTTTTCCAATGACTTCAATTAATGACCAATCTTCTAATTTTTTTTGAGAGGAATTAAAACGAATATCTTGCAAACTCAGTTTCATTGGCTAGACAGAAAAAGATTCGCCACAACCGCAAGTGTTCGTCGCATTTGGATTACTAAAAACAAATCCTTTACCGCTTAAGCCATCTTTAAAGTCTAGCTCTACACCTTTTAAGTAGATCGATGATTTTGGATCTATAATAATTTTGATGTCTCCGAAATCGAGAACGTTGTCTTTATCTGTTTTTTCAGAAAATTCAATTTTATAAGATAGTCCTGAACATCCACCGCCAGAAACACCCAATCTTAAGCCTTTACCAAGGCTCTGTTCTTCTTTTGAGTAGATATCACGGATGTGGTGAAGGGCTTTCTCGGTGACTGTTATAATTGCTTCCATAGATTCCTCAAACTGACTTTATTCATCAGGTATAAATCATAGTACTAGCACATATTAGCACATTTATTGAAGAATGTTTTTCTTATCATTTTGTAATAATCCCAGAATAGGATATTATTTATTTACGAGAGGTTATATGGCAGTGATACTTTTAGTAAAAACGGCAGATAACGACACAATAGAGGTTCCCTTATTTGGCAAGGTTACACTAGGGCGGTCTGGTACTTGTGACTTTAAGGTTGAAGACACTAAAATTTCCGGCAGGCACTGCAGTATCGAGCTTACCAAAAAGGGTGAAATTCTCGTCAAAGACCTAGGTTCAACCAACGGAACCTATGTCAATAATTCAAAAATTAGTCACTCAACTTTCAGACTTAACGATACTGTCCTTATGGGTACAACTGTTATTGTTATTGATGAAAGAAGACTCTCTACTCTTGAAAAGAAGGCCATTGGAATTACAATTAAAAAAAATAAATCTGAGCCAAAGGATTTGCCCGAAACGACATCGAATTCACCTGCACAAAACAAAGACTCTATTCCACCTAAAGATACTGGGCCCAAACTTGAGGGTGAAGAAACAGTAATGAAAAAAAAGATTTCTCTAAATAAAGCTCTAAAAAATAAGGCACATGCCATACCTGATTTTTCTATAAATGATTCTGTTCTCGAGCAGGAAGCAAGCAGCGGTCTTACGAAGCTTTTGCAGCTAGAAAAAAGTAAAAAAGGTAAAAAGTAAAACTAAACTTCTGATACCCAAAGTGTTTCATCTATTTTTTTAATTGAATTGATATATCTCGAAACTACAAAAAAATAATCTGACAGTCGATTAATAAAAACTAAGGCTTTTTCTGGAACTTCACCTTGGTGTTGATCTTCAAAATCGACCATTTGTCTTTCTAACCTTCGACAAACTGTTCGGCAAATATGAAATGCAGAAGCAGCAGGATCACCGCCTGGAAGAATGAAATTTCTTAGAGCTAGTAGTTGTGAATCCATCTGGTCAATATCTTGCTCAAGCCTTGCAATAGTATGTTCTTTAATCTGTGGAAGTTTAAACTGACTACGTTTTTCTTGTTCACATGCAAGATTGCTTCCAAGATCAAAGAGCGCTGATTGTATCTGCACCAGTAAAGTGAGATCGAAGTCACTTGGAAGTAACGACATGGCCATGCCTATATGAGAATTTAATTCGTCCACTTCACCATAGAGATGAATTCGAGGATCACTTTTTTTAATACGTGTTCCACCCACGAGACCAGTTGTTCCCATGTCTCCTGTTTTTGTATAAACATTTGATTTTTTCATCTACATATTCCTTCTATACTTTCCACCAACTTCATAAAGAAGGTTGGTGATCTGTCCAAGACTCGCATAATTTACTGTACTCAATAATTCTTCAAATACGTTTCCATCATTTAAAGCGACTTCTTTAAGTTTCTTAAGTGCATCTGATGATTTATTTTTGTTTCTCTCTTTAAATTTATTCAGGCGATTAATCTGGTCCATTTTTTCGTCATCAGTACAACGAGAAATTTCAATTTCCTTGGCCATTTGCTCTTTAATATTCGGTGCAATATAAGTGTTCACTCCAATAATAGGAAAAGCGCCTGAGTCTTTGAGTGTTTCATAATAAAGAGACTCTTCTTGAATTTTTGATCTTTGGTACATTGATTCCATTGCACCAAGAACTCCGCCTTTATCTGAAATATTTTCAAACTCACGAAGTACTTGTTCTTCTACGATAGCCGCAAGTTCTTCGACAATATAAGCACCTTGAACTGGGTTATCTGTTTTATTCATGCCAAATTCTCTATTGATAATCATTTGGATGGCCATCGCACGTCTTACTGATTCTTCTGTCGGGGTTGTAATTGCTTCATCGTAAGCGTTTGTATGAAGTGAGTTACAATTATCTGATAAAGCTAAAAAAGCCTGAAGAGTTGTTCTAATATCATTGAAATCTATTTCTTGAGCATGAAGTGAACGCCCTGATGTTTGCACATGATATTTAAACTGTTGTGACTTTTCGTTAGCACCGTATTTGTCACGTAAAGTGACCGCCCAAATTTTTCTCGCCACTCGACCCATGACCGTGTACTCAGGATCTAAACCGTTTGAAAAAAAGTAAGATAAGTTTTGTGAAAAATCATCGATTTTCATACCGCGAGAAAGATAGTACTCAACAAATGTAAAACCATTTGAGAGCGTAAAGGCCATCTGAGATATTGGATTCGCTCCTGCTTCAGCGATGTGGTAACCTGAAATGGAAACAGAGTAATAATTTTTAATAGCTTTTTTACAAAAATATTCTTGAATATCACCCATCATTTTAAGAGCGAATTCTAGTGAGAAAATGCAAGTGTTCTGGGCTTGATCTTCTTTTAATATATCTGCTTGAACTGTCCCGCGAACTTGCCTCATGACTTCTGCCCTTTTCGTTTCATTCCAAAAGTCATCACCCTTAAGAGTTTGCTTCATGGCCGTATTCATAAATAAAGCCAAAATAATCGGAGCTGGTCCATTAATTGTCATTGATACGGAAGTGAAGGGATCAATCAAACTAAAATCTTTATAAAGATCTTCCATGTCATCAAGTGTGGCGATTGAAACACCAGCTTCACCTATTTTTCCAAAAATATCAGGTCTGACATCAGGATCTTCTCCATAAAGTGTTACAGAGTCAAAAGCGGTTGAAAGTCTTTTGGCTTGATCATCTTTAGATAAATAATGAAATCTTTTATTTGTTCTTAATGGCCCACCTTCTCCAGCGAACATACGCTTTGGATCTTCATCAGCTCTTTTAAAAGGAAAAATTCCTGCGGCGTAGGGAAAATGCCCTGGAAGATTTGAATCTTTAATAAAACGATATTTTTCTGCGAGAGAATAAAATTTTGGATATGCCACTTTAGAAATTGAGTTATGAGAAAGTGATTCATATTTTGTTTTAACTTTTATTTCTTTTCCACGCACCAGGTAAGTGAATGCACCTGCTTCATACTGGCCAATTGTTTCTTCAAAAGTTTTTAGCTCCGAAAAAACTTCAATTGGTAAACTTTTCTTCACTTCATTAAGTTTATTATCAATTTCTTTATTTCCCGGGATAAGATGAGAGGTCACGAGAAGGGCTTCGTAATCTTTTAATTTTTCTGCCGTTTCCTGCGCAGACTTATTATAACTTCGAACAGCTCCCGAAATATCTCGCAAATAGAGAGCTCGTTCCGGTGCTATGACTCTTTTTTTAACAGAAGGGGCTTTATCGCGATTAATAGCTTCGATATTATCTGTTTTAATATTTAAATTCTTAACTAAGTCATAAAAAAGAGCATTCACACCAACATCATTAAACTGACTTGCCATAGTTCCATAAACTGGCAATTCATTATCTTCAGGTGCTCCCGGATGACCTGCAAATTGATTGTGATTTCTTCGCCATTGCTTTCTAATATCTCTCATCGCATCTTCACTTCTTGGCTTCTCAAATTTATTGAGAACGATAAAATGAGCTGCTTCAAGCATTTCTATTTTTTCTAACTGAGTCGCTGCTCCATACTCTGGAGTCATGACATAAATGCACTTGTCTGCAACTTTCGTAATTTCATCAGAGGCTTGCCCAATTCCAGATGTTTCGACAAGTATCAAATCAAAAGGCTGAGATTTTAAAAATGAAACGACATTTTTAATTTGTGGTGAAAGTTCTGTATTTGAATCTCTAGTGGCCAGTGAGCGAATATAAAAATTACTAAAACTCGCACTGCCGAGTCTGATTCTGTCTCCCAAAAGTGCACCAGATGTTTTCTTTTTTGTAGGGTCAACAGAGATGAGTGCAATTTTACAACTTGGTGAGTGACGATAAAATCTTAAAAGAAGCTCATCGATTAATGACGATTTCCCAGCACCACCTGTACCTGTAATTCCGAGAACGGGAACTTGTCCTGGAGTAAATTTTACTGGAACTTCTCCATTATCTTCAATGGCCGTAATAACTTTTGAAATTTCACGCTTATTAAGTTTTGATAGATCAAAGTCTCCAAAATTCACACCATCTAGGGTTGAATAAGTGGCTTTCGCAATCATGTCGTCGATAATGCCATTAAGACCAATTTCCATTCCGTCTTGAGGCGAATAAATTCGAGTGATCCCGCGACTATGAAGTAATTTAATTTCAGTAGGAGTAATAACCCCTCCTCCACCACCAAAAATTTTTACACTTTTTGCTCCTGCTGCATCTAGTAGCTCTCTTATATAAGTAAAATATTCAACGTGTCCGCCTTGATAAGAACTCAAGGCCAGGGCCTGAGCGTCTTCTTGAAGTGCAGCGTCTACAACCTCTTGAGCCGAACGATTATGTCCTAAATGAATCACCTCTACCCCTTTGGATTGAAGCATTCTTCGCATGATGTTGACGGAAACATCGTGTCCATCAAAAAGGCTGGCCGCGGTTACAAATCTAAGTTTTTTCATATTCTTCACTTTGTCTCTGGTTAATCTATTAGCAAGAAAGTCTATTTTGAGTTATAATCTAGTGATATTTATTAACACAAATTAATTGATTTGGGTTTGCTATGAGCACCGAAAATAATAAAAATGGCCTAGATTCTGATGAAACTCTTATTGTAGAGAATCCTTTTCATACTGCTCGCCTCAAGCCTAAGAGAAAGGGTAAAAAACCACCTAAACTTTTAGCTGTTGTTCACCAATCAGGTTGCACTGGGTGTGAAATTTGTATTCAAGGGTGCCCCGTCGACTCTATTGAATTAGTTCCAGGTCCAAATCCAGAAAATCCTCAATTTAATCAGACAGTTGAAATTGACCTTGCCCGTTGTATTGGTTGCCAGAATTGTACTCAAGATTGTCCCTGGGAAACAATTATGATGTATGAGCACGACGATGCTTTCACAGCATGGTCACACGAGACTTTAAAGTCCGAACTTTATGTTGAAGAAAATTTTCTAGAAGATGTGAAGAAAAAAGTCATCGGCTAGTTTACAATGCAAAATCATAAGATAGTTCTAATTTTCCATCCCCACGGTCAGTGAGATCGCAAGTTGCATCCCCACATGGCAGAGACAATTTCCCATCTTTAAATTTTGCGGATTTTTCTTTTAGTGCCTTATCTAAGGCTTCAAGTAACATATCTTTCTCATCTTTATTTGTCACTTCGAGGCTTGAGAATATCGATTTAGCTCGATTTAGCTCGATTTAATTTTTCACCATCTTTAATTTTTTTAATCGCTTTGCCAAAAAAAGTATATGAATAGCTATAGTGCGCACAACCACCAACGGTGAAAACAACTTCTGTACCATCTTTTAATAACATTTTGTCTTCAAATCCATATTTATTTAACTTTGAAGGCAATATTTTTTCAACACTTTTAGCACTTGGAACAAATATCGGCTTTCTCGTTTTTAATTTTTTTTCAGTATACCCGTTTGTATCTGCTGTACATCCATCATCCGCAAATGCACTAGAACAACAAATTAAAATTAAGGCCCAAAGAGTAAACACTTTTGTCATTTTAAATTCCTTTTAACGATTCTTTCTTGTGATTATAAAAGAGAACTATTGCAAATACCATTAGGGCAATTGAAACCCATTGAGATGTTGAAAAACCAAAAAAATATATTCCACGAACTGCATCACCTCTAAAAAATTCAAGTGAAAATCTTAAGACTGAATACAGAAGAAGATAGCGAGAAAGAACTATCTGCCAATTCAATTTTTTTCTAATATGCTTTATAGAAAAGATACCTATCAAAGTTAATCCTAGGGCCTCATAAAGCTGAACTGGATGCACGAGGGCCCCGTGCATCGATACTGCCCAAGGAAGTGTACATTGTGATCCAAAACAGCATCCTGTAAAAAAGCAGCCGATTCTCCCAATGGCATGGCCAAAAACTAAACCAGGCAAAAGGAGATGACTTTCTTGAATAGGAAACTTTTTTAAATAGAGTGCATAGATCAAATAAAAAATAAGTCCAAAAATAAGACCGCCATAAAAAACAAATCCTCCACCGAGCCAAAATTCATTGGCGTAAAGATATTTTTCTAAGGCATTTTGGCTTGAAAAAAAAAGAAAGAAAACCTTCGCACCTAACCAAGAACTAGCAAATAAACCAAAAAAAAGATTTATAATGTTAACTTTTTCGCGAGAACAGGTGTCAAAAAAATAATTGGTGACCCAATACCCAAAGCCCCATGCTAACCCCATAAACAATGGATAAGCATAAAGTGTGAAAAAAGAAGATTCAAATAGTATGGGGAACATTATTTTTTTCTTTTCTTGAAGCTATAAAGGTTTCATAGATAAGAAGAAAAGCTGCGATTGTTATAGAGCTATCAGCAATGTTGAATGCTGGAAAATGGTGTACTCCCCAGAAAAAATCAAAAAAATCTACAACGTAATTCATGCTGAAGCGATCTATTAAATTTCCCACTGCTCCTGCAAAAATTAAACTATAGGCCAGACACTGAAGTTTGTGTTTGTTTCTAGTCGTCCAAACGAGGTAGACAAGCCATAAGCAGGCCACAACGGGAACTCCAAAAAACAAAGGTATCCTGATCCAGTCAGCTGAATGTCCAAACATACCAAAGGCAGCGCCTGGGTTTCTTACATAGGTCAAATGAAATAAGCCTTCTATAACGGGAACTGTTTCACCTAAGAAAAACTTTTGTTGAACAATTGCTTTAGTTACTTGATCGCCGATTATAATAGCGGAAATCATAATACACATTCTATAAATCATCGTCATAGGTCTTATCCGTTTACATAATCTTTGGCATGAATTTCATACTTTTCAATTTTTCTTAACAACGTTTTTTTAGGAATATTCGCTTTCAATGCTGTTTGGTTAATTTTTCCTTTATTTTGTCTCAAGGCCCAAACGATAAATTCTTTTTCAAATAAATCCTTAGCGATTTGAAAATCCATGACCATTTCTTTTGAATTTAAAACATGATTAAATGAAAAGCTGTCTGGTGCTCTTGTGTCTTCACCACTTTTCATGTCGAAAATTGAATCTTGAATTCCTTCAACATCAATCATCATATCTGCACTTTCTTCTGGTTCAGGTACCTTGGTCGCAGAAGTCAATTTTAAATTAGACGGCAGTGATGGTGCTTGAATCATGTCTGATGATTCAATAATAAAAGCATGCTCGATCACATTTCTTAGCTCGCGGATATTTCCTGGCCATGAAAAGTTAACAAGTAGATTTTTTGCTTCTTCGCTAACACCTTTAATATTTAATGCATGAACATTGTTAAAATATTTAATGTAGTAATCTACAAGAAACGGAATATCACTTTTTCTTTCTCTTAAGGGCGGTAAATACACGGGCAAGACATTGAGGCGATAAAATAAATCCTCTCGGAAATTTCCTTCCGCAATCATTTTCTCAAATGGTTTATGAGAAGCTGCGATCACTCTCACGTCTACTTTAATGTCTCTATTTGATCCAATAGGAGTAAAAGTCTTTTCTTGTAGAACTCTTAAAAGCTTCACTTGCATTGTTGGACTGATATCGCCGATTTCATCGAGAAAAAGTGTTCCACCATCGGCATATTGAAACTTTCCGAGCTTTCTTTCACTCGCTCCTGTAAAGGCGCCTTTTTCATGTCCAAATAACTCAGACTCAATTAAATTCTCTGGAACTGCTGCTAAGTTAATCGTAACAAATTTTGCATCTTTTCTTGGACCATTAAAGTGAATCGCTCTAGCGACTAGCTCTTTACCCGTACCAGACTCCCCACGAATTAATACTGGCGTATTAACTTTAGCAAGTTTATCAATAACATTAAAAACTTTTTGCATAACATGCGATTCACCAACGAATTGATCGTCACCACCAAGAGACAATCTTGGAGATGAGAACATTGATGTTTCAACAAGTGAACGAGCTTTCAAGGCACGCTTAATAAGAGCTACGAGATTTTCTGAAGAGATTGGTTTTTCTAAATAGTTATATGCACCCTCTTTAACTACTTTGACTGCATCACCAACGTTTGAATAGGCAGTTAAAATAATCACAATGACGGATGGATCAACTTTTTTAATTTCTGTTAGGGCCGAAATACCATCCATCTCTGGCATATTCACGTCCATAACAACTAAGTCATATTTATCTTTGTAAACAGCGTGAAGTGCTTCTTTACCATTGTTGGCCACATCAACCGAGAAGCTATGATAAAGCAGGGCCTCTTTTACAGAGTCTTGAAGTACTTTATCATCATCAACAACTAATACACGATGCATGGTCTTTCTCCTGGAAATATTCCTTCATCTATTTTACTACTTATTCGCTAATTTAACTAAGAATTTTGTTTCAATACCTGCAATTGATTCAACGGCGATTGTTCCACCATGGAGCTCAACGAAATATTTCACTAAATAAAGGCCTAAACCGGTCCCTTTTATGGAATGGTTTGCGTCGTTTTTTATCCGATAAAATTTCTCAAAGATATTTGAGAGTTCTTCTATGGGAATACCTACCCCGTTATCTTTAATTTCTATATAGACCCAAGTTTCATCATCCCAAGTTCTAACCTCAACCATAGACCCCACCCCAGAGTACTTAATCGCATTTTCAATTAAATTTGAAATAACACGGGTGATTAAGTTGACATCGACCTGGATAGGATAAAGTGGTGCCAATTCCTTTTTTACGATCACTTGCTTTTGATTGGCACTGAAATTTAGTTCTTTAATAACTGACTCTACGATAGAGTTAATGTCTTTTGAAACATTATTAAGTCCGAAGTTACTCGATTCAATTTTTGTTAAATCGAGTATTGAAGAAATAAATTTATTTAATTCTTTCGTTGAATCTATGATGAGTTGTGATTTTTCTCTGATGTCGGGGCTTCCCGAATTCATAGTATAAAGATTATCGGCAACTCCAGCAATTTTCGCTACCGGGGTTTTCAAATCATGACTCATTAAAGAGAGAAAGTTTTGTTTTAGTTTTTCAACTTGTTTAAGTAGCTTTGCTTCCTCTTGGATTGCAAATCGTCGTTGATATTCACCAATGGCCCTAAAGGGAATCCAAATATAATAGACTACAAAGACCGTGACGACGAGATGAGCGGTGTAAAGCCAAAAACCCGCGAGAATAAAAAACAAGTATGACAAGATTAGAATTGAAGCCAAAACGAGCAAGGTTATAATTAAACCATCTTTAGGTTTTAGTTTCGAGATCAAAAACGACAAGACGATGGCCACAACAAAGGCCATGATATTTGAGACTGACCTTGGAAGCATTTTTATCGTTTTATTTTGAATTAATGAATCAATAATCGCTGCATGAATAATTAGCTTTGGTGCTTTATATTCTTCAAGATTAAATGGTGTTAAGTAAAAATTATTACTTTGAGATATATAATTCGGTCCAATTAATACAATTTTGTCCTTAAAGATTTCTGGGGAAAAATTTCCAACGAGAACTCGGTGGTAAGGAATTGTTTTATATTTGAATTCGCTATAAACGGGAGAATCCATATACCTAAAAAGAATAAAATTAGCATCAGCTTCATCGTTGTAATATGTCCCCAGAACATCTGAAACGTTAAGAGTGCGTTGCCCTTCAATTTTTCGATATTGATTGGCCGTATGCAAGTGAAGGCTTTCTTCACCAGAAACATTGAAAATTGCTCTTCGTACTACATCATCTTTAGAAAAAATATTGTTATCTATATTTAATTGGGCCAATGAATAGTCGAAATCCCTCAGCATTAGAGGAGGCAGCTCCTCTCCTTTAATCTCATCAACTTCTGTTGCAAAATTAACAAGACCACCATTATCTTTAAATTTCTGCAGCTGTGCTTTAAAGGCTTTAAAATAAATTTCTTCGTTAGCTGCTATTTCTGGCATTTTAACAAAGTAATTAATGATTTTAGGTTTAGACTTTAAAACTTTTTCTAAAAAGCGAGTATGTGTCGCATATGTATAAGGGTAAATGTCACCCAAGTAGTCATCACTTTCTTCGTCGAGAGTGACAATGACAATTTCTTTTGAGGGCCTTGTTGTAAAATCCCATCTCATTCGTAAATCATAAATAATAGATTCAAACGAAGCGAGAGGATATTGGAACAAAATAGTAACAAAAATAAGTGTAAAAAAGAGTGGATAGTAATCTGATATATCAATTTTCGGTATTTTAAATTTTTTCATTTTAATTTACTGATAAAGCTTTAATTCTTTTTTTAATATCTACAGGTATTAATAATATATTTTCTAAGGCATCATCTGTTCTATTTTTCACATGAACTAAATCAGAGATCACTAAATCGCCTACAAGTTTGTCGTTTTGAGCATCTAAAAAACTCAACTTGAATAAGGCTGAAGTATAATCTTTTTTAAGTCCTTCCATATTTCCAACTTTTTGATCAAATTTTATCACTTCACTTTCTTTTTCATACATTCTATTTTTTATCGCTAAGGTTGGATAAAAGAAGACACTTAAAGCACTTTTTAATGTTTTATTTTTAATCAAGGCCCTAATGAAATATAAAGGCGCAAATGTAACCAAAAATAACAAAGCCACCATTGTCCGGTTACGTGCCTCCTTGTCTCTAATTTTTAACAATGAAGCATAAATTAAACTTTTTAACTCATTTTTAGAAAATTCATCATAAACACCTCTACCGATAATTAGAGCTGGTGTTCCAAAATAGGAATCGGTGAAATAAACATTATTGGTAAAAGTATTAGACCAATAAACAGCGACGTGCTTAATTCCTAAATGTGCACAGAAATTTCTAATTTGATTGATTAGATCTTCATCATCAGTGACATACCGGGCCCTTGAAAATACTAAAACGACTTTATCACCCCACTTACTAAAAAAGAAAAATAGTAGAGCTCCCAGGGCGAGACCAACGAATAAACCATAATTGAGATTAAAAATCAGTCCGATGACAGAACATCCGAGCAAAAAAACTATTAAAACAAAAATGAGATATTTGTGTCGAAAGATAATTACTCCAAAAGTAAAATTATTGTTCCTGTCATTATTACAAAGATATTCATAAATTATAGACAAAAATCCAGGGTAGAGCTATAAGGCATAAAGCGTATCGGGCAGAAGGTAGTGGGACCATGGGGACCATGAAACTCATTGAAATCAATGGGTTTTTTGTGGTGCGTCTCTCGTATTCTTCTATTCTATGGTAATCATGTCAGGAATTAGTTTTCTTTGTAGTATTCCTTGGGGGGATCTTTATGAAATTTGAACGTCTATTATTCGGAACTGCGGGTGTGCCCAATTCAACACCTAAGAAAAATAACCCTATTGATGGTGTTAAACAAGTTCATGCTCTTGGACTTGATTGTATGCAACTTGAGTTCGCTCATGGTGTAAGAATGAAAGAAGAAGTGTCTTCTGGTTTAAGAAAAGTTTCTTATGAGCTGGGAATTCCACTTACATCGCACGGCCCTTACTACATTAACCTAAATGCACGTGAGCAAGACAAGATCGATTCATCGGTTGAAAGAATTATTCAAACTGCAAAGATCTCTGATCTGTGTGGAGCTGAATCGATGACTTTCCACGCGGCTTTCTATATGAAAGATTCGCCTTATGATGTTTTTGATCTTGTTCAAAAATCATTAAACGTGATTGAAGAAAGGCTTAACCGTCTTGATATCCAAATCGAACTTCGACCAGAGCTAACGGGTAAGACGTCTCAGTTTGGATCTCTAGAAGAGCTTATTGACCTCACAAAGTCAGTATCTTCGTGTTCACCGTGCATGGACTTTTCTCACTTGTTTGCAAGAACAAATGAATACAACACTTACGAAGAATTCTGTACTGTTCTTAAAAAATTAAAAGAAGAGCTTGATCCAAACGCCCTTCAAAATATGCATATTCATATTTCAGGAATCAGTTCAAACTCTAAAGGGGATTTAAAACATTTAAACCTTGAAGATTCTGATTTTAACTGGAGAGAGTTACTACGTGCTTTAAAAGATTTCGACTGTAGAGGTTACATTATCTGTAATTCTCCAAATCTTGAAAAAGATGCGAAAATGATGAAAGATTTTTACTTGGCTTTATAATTTTATGGCTGCAGCTTAATGTTAAAGTTAAGCTGCTTCTTTTGATTCTATATCACTATATTGATTTTTCTTCTCAACAAATCCTCTAAACCACTGTAAATGATCTCTAGATGTTTCTTCCGGAAGATAAACAATTTTTACTTTAGATTCTTCCTTAACAAATAATA
>JAYSPR010000139.1:0-1878 GCA_043721975.1 Bacteriovoracaceae bacterium | reverse complement strand
TCTCCAACTTTAATCTAGGAGCATCAATCCAAGGATCTTCCGAATTAGTTTTTATCGGTACACTCAATATGACAAAAGCTACTACACTTTGGAATGTAGATGTAGAAATGAAGGACTTTGATCTTAGTTCATTAAATGGTGTCTTAAAAAGAAACCTACCGCTTACTTTCACAAAAGGAAGAATGGATCTATTCGCCGAAGCTCAAAACGATAGTGAAGGCAAAATGAAAGGATATATCAAACCATTCATGAGAGACATTGATGTCGTAGCGAATAAGGAAAAGTTTATTGGCATAAAACATTTTTTCATTGAAATAGGAACTGCTCTGGCCAATTTGATACTCAGAGACTCAAAAACAAAAACGGTTGCAACATATGTTGACTTCATCTACGACAAGGAATTTCGAGTTAGTGCTAAACAGGGAATCGATAATGCAATCTCCAACGGTTTTAAGCAAAAACTTAAACCTGGTTTAGAGAATAAATACAAAATAAAGGAATAGTTATGAAAAGTTTAATTTTTCTAATCTCAAGTTTGATACTAATGGGGTGCAGTCGTCCTCAAACTCCTCCTGCAACACCGGTGCAACCACCCACTGTTGAATCTACACCAACATCTGTACCTGTGCCTACAGTCGATTCACCAGTAATTTAAGTGAGGGTGTTTTAAAATTTATTGTCAACTTGAGCTTGAATAAGATGAGTTCCAAGAAATTCTCTTAAAAAATTTTCATCAGAAACGGCTTTTTTAGCGTTTCTTACATTATTTTTTTTCAGAAGTCCGGTACCAAGTAATCTTAATGGGTGCATAAAATTTCTCCTCTCTGAAAGTAAGCAATTAACAGGCCAAAAAGGATGAATATTAAGCTATGAAAATATTAGACTGATTAGCTAATTTAATTTCATTGGGACAAGCAAATTTTTCCCCACGTAAAAAGCTCTAGTAAATAATTTTTGTTATCTACCGATCAATCTACATGGTTTTGAAAACGATTATTGCTCTACTTTCATTGTTATTTTATTCTTCATTGCTGAAGGCTGACTCCTGCGGGAATGAAATTGATTTAAAAAATAAAATAAATCTTCTCAGGCTGGAAGTTGCCTGCACAGGTGGGCAGTCCATAATTGAATGCTCAAAGTTAATTAATGGCTACAGCCCCGAAAATGATCATATAGACCCAGAAAGCTCATCAGATTTATTTTTTGATTCCGACCTAGAAATTAGGTGTAATTCCAACTTTTCGATGGTGGTCCCGCTTAATCATTCAATTCAAACACTTTCAAAAGAAGTTCATTCTGCTGCTCAAAAATTGAAACTTGTTAATTCACTAGAAGAATTTTATGAGCATACAAGATTACATCGTGAACGCGTGAAGGTCTTAGGTCTTGAACTTTTTAAATCACATCCAGAACTCTTTAAAGGCTTAACTCAGGCTCAAGTCACAGCAGTGCTCAATGCCCATGATATGGCAAAAATGAATCCTAGAAACGTAAGTCCTGATGGTAGGCCTTTTTATCGAAGTCTTTATGATTCATTTGGTAAAAAACTCGATCGTGAGACTATAGATGCCTTAAATTCTCAAGATAAGGCGCTTATGGAAAAAGCAAGAGCTTATTATGGAATTGAAAAAAGCCCAGATCTCAAAGCCAAAATGGAGAGAATTGAAAAAATCGCTGATTTGGTTGATCGAGGAATGTCGAAAGTTTCACCTGAAGAGTTTGGCCGTCCAATGGAGATAGCGAGTAAATTTTTAAAAGATGAAGATGATATTAAACTAGCTCGTGAGTTAGAGAGTAAGTATAAGTCTGTGACTCAAAAACTCACTTATAAACATTTAAGTGCAGCACAATTAAAAAGTGTTTCATCAAAAATTTTAA
>JAYSPR010000138.1:0-7647 GCA_043721975.1 Bacteriovoracaceae bacterium | reverse complement strand
GTTGAATTTTTAAAATCTAAAAAACCGTCTTCTTTTTTAATCGTAGGAGCAAAAGAAATTTTTGTTTTATCTTGAGGACTATAGCTAACGTTGTTTGATTCGAGTTTATTAATAAAAACCTGGGTGCTTAAAGCCGCTTGATTTTTTAATTTATTATAGAGTGACTCACCATTGTCGCTTTGGTCTATTAAGACTTCGTCAAAGTGGACGAGGTCACCAGCATCCATTTCTTTAACCATTTTTTGGATTGAGACACCGGTTGAAGTGTCACCATTTAATAGGGCATACTGAATAGGAGCAGCACCACGGTATTTAGGCAATATAGAAGTATGAATATTAAAACAACCAAGCGTTGGCATCGTTAAAACACGGCTTCCTAAAAATTGAGCAAAAGCGAGAACGAGAAAAAAATCAATTTTTAAGTTTTCCAATTCCAGTAAAACGTCTTCGCTACGATTAATGTTTTCAATTTGAAAAAGTTTTAATTGGTGAAGTTTAGCAAATTCCGCAACTGGAGGAGCTTTCATTTCTTGTCCGCGACCGGCAGGTCTGTCGGGCATTGTGACAACGGCAACGAGGTTTATGAGTGGATGCTTACTTAAAATTTCGAGAGTTGGAACAGAAAAATCAGGAGTTCCACAAAAAGCGACATTAAACTTTTTTGACATTATTTTTTCTTTTGTTTTTTAAGAAATTTCTTTTCAATTAATTGTTTTTTTAAAAAACTAAGCCTCTCGATAAAAACAATTCCATCAAGATGGTCATTCTCATGCTGTAAGCAAACAGATAGTAACTCATCTGCTTCAAGTGTGTGATGATTTCCGAACATGTCTTGGTAATCAACAGTCACTAGCTCGGCACGCTTTACGTCTTCAAAAACACCAGGAACACTCAAACAACCTTCTTCGTGAATGACTTCACCACTTTGATTTTTAAAAACAGGATTAATAAAAACCATCGGTTTAAAATCAAAATAACGATATTCTGTTGAGCCGTCAGCCAATGTAACCTTTTCTCTTTCAAACCAAATGTCTAAAACAAAAAATCTTAAGCTATGACCAACTTGAGGCGCTGCCAAACCAATGCCTGGGGCATGGTACATTGTAAAAAACATATCTTTGATAATAGCCCGTAGTTCATCGTTAAACTCAGTAACAGGAGCAGCGACTTTTTTTAACACTGGTGCGGGATAGGTAAAAATATCTAACTTGTTTCCACTCAGCTCATAATTTGCGAGAAAATCATTATTCATACTTATTTCATATCATAAATTAGCGCAATTTACGATGATAAATAAAATAGAAAGTGAGGTAAATAACGAAGACAAAAGGCACACTAAAAGTAGCATAATAGGGTGAAATTTTACTGGTTTGACCTAATGTCATAAAATAAGAATAGATAAACCAATAAATAAAAGTAAAACTGAGAACTAAGGCAATATTGGCACCAAAAGAGCTATTTCTTCGGTTGGGATTAAAGAGTGCGATAGAGGCTAAAATGGCCAAAACTAAACAAGTAAATCCCGATGCAAATTTATCTAAAAATGTAACAAAATATTCATTATCGTTAATTTTATTCACGCGAAGAACATTTATATAGTCGTAAAGCTTCCAAATATTAAGCGTAGAAATGTCAGCGTTAATTTTTTTAAAATCTGAAACTGTTTCGTTTAAAACAACTTCTTCTTTGGTAAAAGTTTTAGGCGTGGGAAAAGTTGTATTTTCTAAGTTCGTAATATGAACACCATCACTCAAAAGCCATTTATTTTCAGAGAGAAAGCTAGCAGTGCGAGCTGAAAATTGCTCAGAGTGGTGAAAGGTTTTGTCATAGTAGTACAGTGACAGGTCATAAATAGTATTTGAACGAGCATCAAAAGAACTATATGAAAAAAAGTATCCCTGACTTTTAAACCAAATTCTTCCGGATTGAAGAGCATTAATTGAAATAGGATTTTTTACTGAAGGATTGGCAGCACTTGCGGCCCTAGAGATGATGAGTGCTTGTTTGTGTTTGGCAAATGGAACAAGGTAACCGTTAATCATGAATAGTGCAAAACCCACAAGAACACCAGCAAAACCAATTAAGATAACAAATTGTCTTCTTGAAAAACCGCTGGCAAAAATGGAAGTCAGCTCGTTTCTGCTTTTGAGTTTGTTAATAGAAAAAAGGGAGGCTACTAAACACGAGACGGGAAAAATTTTGACAAGAAAAGTAGGAATTTCAAGACCTAGGTCTGTAAAAATAGATTTAAAATCATTGCTCGCTTTCAAAAGTCCATTGAGCACATGACCTAGTGATAAAATCATTAGGAGAACGATTGCAGCACCGAAAAAAAAAATAAACCATTCTTTAAGAATGAGTTTTCTGAGTGTAAACATAATTCCTTAAAGTAATAGCAATAAGAGATAATAATGGTTTTCCAATAAAAAAGTTGAAGGTATTTTGTAACAATTTGTTGCACGAAAGAAAATTTACAAAATGAGGAGATAGTTGATAATAGAAATCTATAAAATCTAACCCTCTTTCAGACTTGGCGAGAGAATATTTTAACATCCTAAGTGTTTCGGTGTTAGGGTGTTCTTCTCCGAAGCACATCGTTGCCACATAACACTTTTTAGAACTAATTTGAATTTTTTGATAAGCAGCTTCAAAGGCTTTTGGATTATGGGCCTGTTTTTTATTATTAAATTTGCGAATAATTTGAGCGTTGACGTGTTGATATTTAAAACCAATGGAAAATTTTACAAATTGATCGAGACAACGCAAACAATCTCTCACTAGGTTGGGACTTCGGTCATAGGCCTTTGCCAAATCCCAATAGGCATGACTAATTAAGAGAAGTTCAGTCATGTCTTTTTCGGCATCAAATAGTGATGGTGTTAGTCTATCTTCAGTAATATCAAAATAAAGTCCAAGAATTCCGAGATATTTATTATATGAATCAACGGCGAGGGCCATTCGATCTTCTTTAACAAAAGCTTGTGCTCTTTTGAGATGAGTAAGTCTGGTGCGATAAAGCTCGACAACTTGTTCTCGCTTTCTTTCGTCAATGAGTCCCTGTCTATCAATTTTTTTCTTTGCCAATTTTTACCTCTAGAATCTTATTGAGCCAGAGAATGATGTCTCTTTAAGTTTAGTTTCCGAAGTACCTAAGGCGGCATTAGCTTTGAGCGTGGTATTTTTTATGGCAAATTCAAAAGCTAATCGAGGCTGAATCCAGCCGATACCGAGCCCATTACCTTTTTCTAGTTTAGACTTGTCATTAAAAGCACCAAATCGAAGATAAAAATCATCGAGAACTTTTAATTGTAGGCCGCCTCTATACATGACGGTATTAGTAATTTCTTCAGCTTTATAGTTAGCCGACATATCAAAATTGACCGTAGCCAAGCTTGCAAATAAATGTTGGCCACCTATCATAGCTTTTGTCTCTTGAGCTTTTGAATTTAAAACGTCATAAATAATGGCACCAAAAGATGTTTGTGTATCAATCGAATGAGTCACACCAACGACGGTTTGGTAATAATCAATTTTTGTTCCGAGTAAACTGTTTTCATCACTGGTTTTCCGAGTACTAAAACCTAAAGATGACTGACTATTGAGTGGTCCTGAAACACTTAGACCCCAACGTTTTCGAGTGAAAGCACCTTCTTCTTGATTCACATAACTTAATGATCCACTAACATTGGGGTTACCATCGGCAAATACAAAAGCAGTCGCCTTTGGCTCGCTTGTAATAACACCTTTTGAATTTTTAAATTTTAGTGAATCTCGCTGTACGTAAAATGCAGCGGTATCGAAATAAGAAAGGCTGGCCGGATTTAAAAATGCGGCTTCTTCCATAAAAACACCAGCGACACCAGTACCAGCAAGTGATTTAAGATGAGTTGTTTCAAATTCATGAATTTTAGCATTTGCCAAATTTGAAGCGAAGAGCAGCGCTGTAAAAAAAGATTTTTTGATTTGATTGCGAATATAACTAATTCCTTTTAAAATTACGTTCAACTATTTAAGGAAATTATAATGAAAATTCGACGCGCCGTCATCCCTGTTGCAGGAAAAGGAACAAGATTTTTACCAGCAACAAAACAAGTCCCAAAAGAAATGATTCCAATAATAAATTTACCAATGATTCACTACGTAGTGGAAGAAGCGATTTTGTCAGGTATCGAGCAAGTTATTTTTATCACTTCAAGTGGAAAAAATGCCATAGAAGATTACTTTGATAGAAATTTTGATTTAGAAGATTTCTTAATTAAAAGTGGAAAAGTTAAAGAGCTCGAGTTGATTCAACAAATTGGAAAAATGGTTGAGGTGACTTCTATTAGGCAAAAAGAACAGCTAGGACTCGGACATGCCGTCTTATGTGCAAAAGATGTGGTGGGAAATGAACCTTTCGCTGTTATCCTGGGAGATGAAATTGTCAGAGGACCAAATCCAGTGACGAAACAGCTCATTGATATTTCAATGAAAAATAATCATTCCAGTGTAATTGGCGTTATGGAAATTGATCCATTAGATACTTACAAATACGGAATTGTAAAAGGTGACTTTATTGATTCAGATAAAAAAACCATGCGCATGACAACCATGGTAGAAAAACCTCAACCAGCGCTCGCTCCTTCAAGGTTTGCAACACCTGGCCGTTATGTCTTTAAGCCGGAAATTTTTGATGCTCTCAAGGTTATTCCAAAGGGAGTCGGTGGAGAATATCAACTAACGGATGCAATTAATTTACTCGCGAAAGAAAGTGAGGTCTATGCACATATTTTTGAGGGTGAAAGATTCGATACCGGAAACATTGAAGGTTACCTAAATGCAACCGTTGAGTTTGCCTTGATGAATAGTGATTCGTCAGAGATGATGAAAAAGATCATAAAAGAAAAAATGAAAAAATATAATATAAAATAGGTTATAAAATGAAAAAGTTAATTTCCCATATTGTTTTAGCACTCTCACTTTTTTCACAAGTCTCAATTGTGAAAGCCTCTGTACCTACAGAAGAGGGCCTCCTTAAAAATTTGAACAACTCAGACTTACCGGGTGATTACATCACTGTTAAAATGATGATTCACTCTCTCACTGAACCTGATAAGCAAGACTTTATTCGTTTACAGCTATTGAATGAAAATAATGGTTCGATGAGTTTACTGCAAACCGTTTTTTCTAATGGTCAGATGCTCAATTCACAAATTAAAAGCGTGAAATATATCCCTGATTTATTAATGCAAATAAGAAAAGAAAAAAGCCTAGAAAAAAGTATGCTCTACGGTATTTTAATGATGCTTGTATCGAATAAGACAACTGGTGTTGAAGTTTTCTTAGAAAAAAATGGTGTTATAGTGACGAAAAGTAAAACCATGCTCAATGAAGAGAAGATGAGGCTTTTAAGGAGTTATAGAAGTCACTTGGTTAATAATAAAGGCAAGGGAGATGCAGGATCTCCACTAAACCCAGATGAGCCAGGGGCAAAAAATAGAGCGCTAGATTTATTTAGATCAAATACTTTTACAAGTGCTAAAAATATTGAGCTTGTAAAAAAAGAAAATGAATTTATGTGGAAAGTTGATTGGAAGTTTGCTCAAGGATATTTTTCAAACGAAGAAAGACAATTTAGAGCACTTGATTATACAAATTCAGAAACACAAATTAAGGTTGAGGCCAGTCAGTATCTTCTCTTTAATGGAACCAATGAATTGCCTAAGTTTTTAAATTTAAAAGATAGCACCGGCCAACTTTTTGTCATTCAGACTCTCGGAGAAGAAATCAAGAGAGCCGATAAAAGACCTGCTGAATATTATGAAGAACTCAAAAAAATACCTGGGCTGACCGAATACGCCCATTCATTTATTTTTTAGAAAATGACGACACTGTATTACCAGGTAGCAGTTGATTCACCTTTTAATCAATCCATGCTGACTTATGCTTATGATAGTGAAGACAATAATCAATTGTCTCAAGGAACTATTGTTTCAGTTCCTCTTGGTAAGAGATCGATTGATGGTTGCATTTGGAACCTAGGCAGTGCCGAAGGACTAGATCTTAAAAAAATAAAAAACATTAATAATATTAATCCTAATATTTATCTCACCAAAGAGGAGTGTGAGTTATTTAAATGGATGTCAAATTATTATCATTACCCACTCGGGCGTATTATTTTTGATACACTTCCAACGATTTTAAAAAAACCGCGTAAGCTTAATTTTGTTCAAGGCAAGGGACAAAAAGATCAATTTATTCTTAATTCAGAACAAGCCTTAGTGGTTAACAAAATTAAAGAAATCGGTTTTAATGACTTTAGTAAGTCCCTCATTCATGGAGTGACTGGTGCGGGCAAAACAATTATCTATCTCGATCTCATGAAAAGTATTTTGAAAGAAGGCAAATCCGTTTTGTTTTTGCTTCCAGAGATAAACCTAACACCACAGTTTTTAAAAACGTTTGAAACTTATTTAGATGTACCAATTTTTTCTTACAATAGTTCAATTAGTAATTCAGATAAATTTGGTCTATGGAAATTACTTCAAACTGATGAAAACCCCAAGCTTGTATTGGGAGTAAGGAGCAGTATTTTTTTACCAATTAAAAAATTGGGTCTCATTGTCGTTGATGAAGAACATGACCAATCTTTTAAGCAAGATGACCGTTGTACTTATAATGCGAGAGATATTGCAATAAAAAGAGCTTCACTTCAAAAAATACCAGTGATTTTGGGATCTGCAACACCAATGGTTGAAACCTATAAATCCTTTAAAGATTCTTCAAATTATTTTTCATTAAAAAATCGTGCCCAAGAGGCAAGGCTGCCAACGATTGAACTGGTCGATATGCGAGGGCGAGGCAAGGTCGAATCTGAAAGAAAACTCTGGCCCATGAGTAGTGAAAGTCTTTTTAAAATAAAAAAAGCTCTTGAAAGAAAAGAGCAAGTTTTAATTTTTATAAATAGATTAGGCTATGCAAGTTATTTACAATGCAACTCTTGCGGCCATCAGTTCGCATGTCCTAATTGCAGCACCAATTTAAAACTTTATAAAAAAAAGAACCTTATCACATGTCAAACTTGTGATTATAAAGAACCAATCCCTGAAATGTGTCCTGAGTGCATGAATATTCAACTGACGCCTAAAGGTTTTGGAACAGAAAAAGTTCACGAGCTTCTAAAAGACTATTTTAAAGAATACATTATTGAGCGTTTTGATCGCGATGAAATTAAATCTTTTGAAAAATTAGAGGAAACTCTAGACCTATTTCATGACAGAAAGATTGATATACTAGTTGGAACTCAAATGCTCTCTAAAGGCCACAATTTCGAAAACGTGAACTTGGTCATTATATTAGGGATTGATTCACAGTTAAATTTTCCAGACTTTAGATCCAATGAAAGAGTCTATCAAACATTAACTCAAGTAAGTGGTCGAGCGGGAAGGTTTGGAAAGAGTGCGGAGGTTCTCGTACAAACGCTTGCGCCAGAAAATAAAATTTTCACTTATCTTAAGAACCATTCGTTTGATGATTTTTATCTCGATGAAATTCCCATGAGACAGATGTGTTCGTCGCCGCCACTTAAGAAAATTATTCTCGTTTTTTTCAATGGTAAAAATCAAGCGGAGGTTATTAAGGAAAGCAGTTCCCAAGCTCAGAGAATGC
>JAYSPR010000137.1:0-20647 GCA_043721975.1 Bacteriovoracaceae bacterium | reverse complement strand
TACAGAAAAGATATAGAACTCATCGACTACATCAAAACAACTTCAATTAGTGACGAAGAAGAAATTTATGAGTCATTAAACTCACAATCGCCGATACATAATATTCGCCCTCCTTTTTATATAATTTTCAAATCAGACCCTGAAGACTTTAAAAATATTCTTAATCAATTCGAGCTGTCTGATTGGGCCGTCGTCACTATTAACTCACACCGAGACTATATCAAAAGAATCGTTCACGAGTTGGATGATAAAAAGAAGTATCTTTTTTCAAACTATTTAAAACAACTTGATGAAGAACAAGTTTCATTAACGCTGCAAGCTGAGATGCGTGAAACCATTGCAAAAAAATATCGTGAAATGATGATTACAAAGCAAAACGGCGCCCTAAGAAAAAGTGAAATACAGGATGATCAAAATGATAATCAAACATCTAAAGCTGCATAGTTTTTTAGCAATCGGTTTAATTCTAACAAGCTTCAATGCCTTTGCTGCTAAATATGATTTTATGCTGGGTGCGTACTCTTATTCTGCAAAAGTTTCTGGTAAATCGACAAGTCTATCTGGTCTTGGTGCTTATGAAGCTGCCTACCTCATACCTTTCAAGGATTATTTTGAACTTAATTTAGGATATAGCTTTACGATGACAAGTATTATCGGTGGAGATTATAGCTACGGTCCCAAAATTGGTTTTAACTATTTCCCCTGGAACTTTTCAAGTAATGAAAAAGTGTTAATTGATAATAAATCTATTGAAATCCATGATTTTTACAAACCTTATATTGGACTAGCCTTTAACCAAAGACAATTTCAATCTGCTAAAGCATCTTTTGCAGGATTTGGTGTTTCAATAGGCTTCGAGAAATATTTAAATTCTAAATACACTCTAAAAAGTGAAATTAAAATGAATTCATATTCCGGAGCATCTGAAGCCCGGGCCACAGAGACAAATATTTTAGTTGGGCTGGTAATGGGATATTGATATATCAATAATATAAAGGCATCAAATTATGAAAAAAATATTTTATACTACACCAATAAAAAATAACTTTATTTACTTAACTTTAATACTTTTTGCACTAAGTGCATGCAAAGGAGCCGGTGGGAAATTTGAAGGACTAGATGCAGCCGCTGACCCTGACAAAGTTACTAATCCAGTTCAAGTCTCAATCAGCAGCTTCACCCCTTCACTTGATCCGGTTAACCTTGCTTCAAATGTTGTTCAAACCTTTGGGATAACTTTAGCTGAGACAGATTCTTCAATTAATTATACTTTTATTCTCGATAATAATATTCCCCTCCAGAGCGGAAAAAATCCGTTCTATAATCTTAATACAAATACTTTAACTCCAGGGTCACATATCCTTGTAGTCACTGCCAAAAATTCAATATCTACAGATAGTCATACTTTTAATATCAATGTTAACTCACCGACAGTGATAACAACTTTTACCCCTACTTTAACTGGAACAACTCTCGCTTGTGGGGTCAATAATACAAACATCTCTGTTGTTTATTCTGATGCAGATATTGCAGATAATGTCACGATAAAATGGTACTTAAACAACACTCAAGTTATTGCGAGTAATACAAATGCAAATGTCACTAACGACCCTGCAAATAAAGTTGCCTTAATAAATTTTCATCCTGATTGTTCACTAAATGGAATAAATTTTATTCGCTTAGATCTGGATGATGGACGTGAAGTTACAACAAAATCCTGGACAATAAGTGTAATTGCTCCGGTGGTCATTCAAATTTCGGATTCGATTCCATTAACTAATCCAACCGTACTAACTGCTTCAACATCTGCAACTTTTGGGGTAACTCTGCAAACTGCTGATCCAACAGCGAAATATAATTTTATTTTGGATAATACAATTCCAGTTCAAAACGATAGTAGATCATACACTACTATTGCAGGTTCAACCCTGACTCCTGGAAACCACACCCTGAAAGTAATTGCAAGTAATGCAAACTCTACTGATACAAAAACTTTTAATATTAGAAAAAATACCCCTCCTGGAGTAACAGCATTTTTTCCTGCATTATCCGGTGCATCTTTTAGTTGTGGTTCTGCACCAATAACTCTTTATGCTGATATGTTTGATTCTAACAGTGATACCTTGACTTATGCATGGACAGTAGATGATGCTAGTTCAGCTTTTCTTGCTCCCGCAAATTCTGGAAACCATGCTTCAGCAATCTTGAATCCAAGTTGCACTATCTCTGGAAACAGAGTCGTGAAAGTTGTTGTGAGTGATGGTTATGAATCAGTATCAGTAACCTGGGCGATATCAATAGTTACACCAGTAGCAATTAAAATATCTAGTTTCTCTCCAGCTGCCAGTCCTACTATTTTAACAAATACTAAAACAACAACCTTTGCTGTATCCTTGTCACCATCAGATGTGGGCGTTATTTATAACTTTTCATTAAAGAATTTACAAACTGCTGCCACGACAGTTTTACAAAATGGAGCTCTTCCATTTTTTGACATGGTTGGCTCGACTCTTGTTGCTGGAACTTATGAACTCACTGTTACTGCTTCAAATGGTACGTCTTCTGACGCTAAGGTTTTTGTAATTAGAAAAAACTCACCTCCACTTGCCCCACCAAATCCTTTGACGTTTTCTCCGACATTAATAGGAAGTAATATAAACTGTACTGCTCCTACTCAAATCTTTCAGTCTTATATATCTGACCCAGATAGTGAAACAATGGCAAGTACATGGTTTTTAGATGGAGTAAGTGGAACCTCAAACTTAGTCAATTCATCAACTCAAGGTCTCGCAAAAGCTACATATACTCCAAGTTGTAGTGATATTGGTGTTAAGACCATTCGTCTAGAAGTTAGCGACGGCAATGAAATAACTTCTAAGACATGGACGGTTACTGTCTATAATCCTTCGATAGTTATTTCTATCAGTTCGTTTACTCCATCTGCTGATCCAGTGTATTTAAACTCTAATGCAAATACGACCTTAGGAGTAACACTTGCCACTTCGGATCCATCGGCCAATTATAGTTTTTTATTAGATAATGCCGTTGTTCTTCAAACTGGTGCTAGCCCTTTTTTAAATCTTGCTAGTAGTTCAATCGCAGCTGGTAGTCATACTTTAAAAGTCACTGCTAGTAATGTGACATCATCAGATACTAAAACTTTTAACCTTATTATAAATGCACCACCATCTGTTGTTTCTTTCACTCCAACTTTAACTGGAACAACTTTGGGTTGTGGATTAAATAATGTGAATCTTTCAATGCTCTATGCTGATGCCAATTTAACAGATGTTATTTCTGTAAAATGGTATTTGAATAATTCGCTTGTTAGTTTTGGAAACCCAACAGCTACGACTGCAAATGATAATGCAAACAAGATAGCATCTTTAAATTTCAGTCCGAATTGTACTCAAACTGGAATTAATCTAATTCGAGTTGAATTAAATGATGGGCGAGAAATTACTTCGCAAACTTGGACAGTTTTTGTTACTGCGCCAATAATAATTAATATATCTGATTTTACTCCAACGGCAGACCCAATTGTTTTAACAAGCACTACGACCTCAACTTTTGGAGTAACCTTACTGACAGCAGATGCGACAGCAAAATTTAATTTTGTACTAGATAATTCAATTTCATTACAAAATGACGGTCGAACTTTTTATAGTTTAACTGGAGCATCTTTATTGGCAGGGACTCATACCTTAAAAGTCACTGCGAGTAACTCTAACTCAAGTGATGTTAAAAATTTTAATATAAGAAAAAATGCTCCACCTGTGACTTCTGCTTTTTCTCCAGCATTAACGGGAAATAGTTTGTTGTGTGGATCGGCTCCAATAACACTTTACGCTGACATGACAGACGTTAATAGCGACACTCTATCCTACACTTGGTTTGTCGATGATGCTCCTTCTGGCTATATTACTCCTGGAAATTCTGGCAACAGGGCCCAAGCGAACTTTAATCCCAATTGTGCGATTGTGGGTAATAAAACAGTTAAAGTTGTAGTGAGTGATGGATATGAATCGACGACTATTTCATGGGGAATTTCTGTTTTTTCTCCAATAACAATTCAGATTGCTTCATACTCCCCAACTGTCTCGCCTGTTATTGCAACAAGTAATTCAAATACTACATTCGCTTTATCTCTTGTCACTAACGATCCTAGTGCAACGTTTTTATTCACGTTAAAAAATATGTCTAGTATGGTTACAACTACACTTCAATCTGGACTAAGTCCATTTTATGACTTGGCCGGATCAACTTTAGCCCCTGGTAATTATCAGTTAACGGCAAAAGCAAGTAACGCTACATCAAACGCTCAACAAGTTTATACTGTACGAAAAAATTCCCCTCCAGAAGTCCCTCAATCTGGTGGATCATTTTCTCCTGCTTTAACTGGTCTCACAATGAGTTGTGGTGCAAGCTCACAAATTTTTCAATCAACTATTAATGATGCTGATTCTGATACTATGACGACCACATGGACTCTTGATGGATCTACAGTCTCAAGCAGTATGGTGACGGCGTCGACTCCTTCACTAGCAAAAGTGACATTTACACCAACATGTTCAGATGTGGGTGTTAGAACAATCAGAGCAAGTGTGACTGATGGTTTCGAAACGACAACAAAAACATGGACAGTCACAGTTTATAATCCTGCCATTGTTATTTCTATTAATTCTTTTACTCCTTCAACTCAACCTACAGAACTCACATCTAATGAGGATCAAACTTTTGGGGTAGGTCTACTTTATCCAGACCCTTCTGCGACTTACACATTCCTTCTGGATAATACAACAACACTTCAGACTGGAACAAATCCATTTTTTGATTTATCAACAAGTACTCTTACAGCTGGAGCACACATTATAAAAGTGACTGCCAGTAACGTGACTTCTTCTGATACTAAAACATTTACACTTAACGTAAATGCTCCACCAGTTCTTGTTTCATTTACTCCAATTTTAACTGGAACCAACCTTGCTTGTAATATAGGGAATGTGACGATGTCTGCCCTCTATGCTGATGCCAACCTAACTGACACTGTATCTGTAAAGTGGTATTTTAATAATACTCTCATCAGTTTTGGAAATGCTACTGCAACGGCTTCTAATGATACCGCAAATAAAATTGCTTCATTAAATTACCGTCCAGATTGTACCCAAACTGGAATAAATTCTATTCGTCTGGATTTAAATGACGGACGTGAAATTACTTCACAAACTTGGACTGTTTTTGTAAGTGCACCGATTACAATTCAAATCTCAGACATGACTCCAACAACTGACCCTACTATTTTAACTGGAACAACTTCTGCGACTTTTGGTGTTACTCTTCTTAACCCTGATTCAACTGCTAATTACAATTTTGTTTTAGATAACTCAACCACTGTGCAAAACGATAAAAAAACTTATTATAATTTATCGGGAGCAACTCTTAGTACTGGTATGCATACTCTTAAAGTGACAGCAAGTAATGCCTCGTCTTCAGATGTTAAAATATTTAATATAAGAAAAAACTCTGCTCCGACAGTCACTGCTTTTTCTCCGGCCCTTTCTGGAACTTCACCAAACTGTGGAACAGCACCTATTACATTATATGCCGATATGTTTGATGCTAATGGTGATACATTAAACTACACCTGGCTGGTCGATGATGCTCCATCAGCATTTATTACGACGGCCAATGTTGGAAATAGAGCTCAAGTGTCTTTTAATCCAAGTTGTGCAATTTCTGGAACACGAGTTGTAAAAGCAATCGTTAGCGATGGGTATGAAACTGTCTCAGTCACTTGGTCAATTACCGTTAAAACTCCAATAGCTATTGTGATTACTAGCTTTTTACCAGCGAGTAACCCGACAGTTTTAACTAATGCCCAAACGACTACTTTTGCTGTTGCCTTAGGGACTTCGGATTCTAACGTAACTTACAGCTTTTTATTAAAAAATCTTTCTACCGCAGTCACGACAACTCTTCAATCTGGTGGTGTACCTTTCTATAACTTAGTTGGTTCTTCAATAGCTAACGGTCTTTATGAATTAACTGTCTCTGCCACTAATGGGTCATCCTCTGATTCCCGTGTTTTCACCGTGAGAAAAAACTCACCTCCCGCTGCTCCACCTTCTGGCTTTAGTTTTTCTCCAGCAGCTACGGGAACAACGCTTAATTGCGGCTCGAGCTCTCAAATTTTTCAATCAGATTTAGCTGATGCTGATAACGATATTATGTCTATCACTTGGTACTTAAACGGATCAAGCTCTGCTTCAAATTTAGTAAGCACGTCAACTCAGGCTAAAGCTCGCGCAACTTATTCACCAACATGTTTAGAAGTTGGGGTTCAAACAGTTAAAGTTGATATTTATGATGGATATGAAACCACTAGTAGAACGTGGACGGTCACTGTTGTGAATCCAACGATAGTTGCTATTAATGCTTATTCTCCATCAACTGATCCAGTCTATGTTTTAAGTACGGGAAGCCAAATTTTTAATGTTAGTGCCACTGGTAAAGCTCCTCTTGCCTACGAATGGAAACTAGATGGTTCCATTTTAGCAGCTTCAACTGATAATTATACGACTTTAACAGCTGCATCCCTTTCAACTGGCGCTCATACCTTAGTTGTTAAAGTTAATGATTCTGATTCAAATCAATCGAGAACTTTTAATGTCATTAAAAATGCTCCTCCTGTACTTGCTTCAATAGCACCAGCGAGTACAACTCCAAAAGTTAACATCAACACCGTCATTAATTTTAGCGGTAGCTTCACTGATGCTAACGGCGATGCTATGACAGTCTCATGGCTCCTTAATGGCTCGACTGTTTTAGCCGGAAATCCTAATGCCAGTGTATCTACTGTTGGCAGTTCTTCTACGTTAACCTTCACACCAACGGCCGCAAGAATTGGTGATAATACGATTGTCCTTCAAGTGAGTGATGGAAAAGAAACTAAATCTCAAACTTGGACTTTAAACGTGAATTATTTCTCCGATATTTGTAATAATATGGGAGCAGGAAGAGCTTGTACTATCGTGGGTCGTCCAGGTCGATCTAGTAACGTTAATCCTACGATCAATCCTTCCGCTACAATGATTAAACCGCAGTTTATGGCAGGATATGTAACTGCTGGTGGTGCAACAACATCTTCTTATTTCTTTAATGATGATTTTTCTCATTCCGTTTGGTTCTATAATAAAACGGCGAGTCCAATAAGTATTTTAGGACAAGTTATTGGAGCCGGAGTTCTAAAAGCCGTCATGGGAGTTGGACAATCTGGAGTAGGAATAAGTGGTACAGCTTGGAATGATTTCCCTCTCACTAACCCTCGTGGAATAGCTTGGGATCATTTAAATCAACGACTTTTTATTGCTGAAGAAAATGGTAGCCGTATTTTAATGCTTGATAGTTCAGGAACAGTCACTGTCGTTTTGACAAATCAAAACACGAACAATGCCACTTTTAATGCCAACGGAACTCTTGCATTAAGCGGTACATATTGTGCCACTCCTAGAGGACTAGCTTATAATAGTACAACTAAACTTCTCTATGTTGCATGTGCGACTAGCGCTACAATAAAAGCCATTGATACAACTAATGCCACTCCATCACTTTGGACTGCAAGTATTGTTTCTGGTTATAATGCAAGTACTGCCGGTGTCATCGTTGCAGGTTCTTCTGATGGGACTAATAGCTACGGTGGAACAAATATGTTTGTTAACCCTCTTGGATTAAAGCTCGATGCGACTAATAACATTCTTTATGTGACTGATTCTGGACATTGTAAGGTAAAGGCCATCAACCTAACTGGTAGTGCAAGAACAAGCTATTTCTATGGCGCTATCACTCTTCCGGCCAATGGTACAGTGACTATCGCTGGTATAAATGCTGCCAATGCAAGTGCATGTACCAACTTCACAACTGGTGGGGTTATCACTGGTGGGGCCATTACTTCTGCTCCTCCAGCGAATGCCTATGCCTCTGCTCGATTTAATGGTGGATGGTTACAAGTTGAGCTCAATATGAGTGGTTCAACCTTAAGAGGAATTTTTGTTTCAGAATATAACCAACACCGTATAGGTTATTTAAATAACACTGCTAGTTCAGTAACGATAGGTAATTCAATTATTCCAAGTTATTCTATGAACGTTATTTGGAATGGTAACGGAAACGTTCCTGGTGCAGGTACAGGGGCTTATGCTATGCCTTGTCCAAGTGCAGCTGGTAACGCCTGCTATATAAATAACCCTTCTGGTATGTATATTTTTGGAAGCTCACTCCATATAGCAGATTATAACAATTTCCGAGTGAGAACACTTGATTTTAGCGTAAACAATGGAGTTGTTGCTGACGACATTGGCTTTGACAGAAAACCTGGTTTTGCCGGTAACGGTGGGACCTCATCTGAAAACGTACAATTTAACACACCATTGAACCTTTATTTTGATGCTAACTCAAGCAGACTTCTCATTTCAGATTTTTATAACTACAGAATCCGTTCACTCAATCTCAACACTGGAAGAATGGACTCATTCATCTCTAACGGTAATGGTAACGCCAACACATCTCAAGCAGACCCAACTGCGCTAGGGATGCAAGGACCACGAGGTGTTGTGAACTATCAAAACCATATTATCTTCGGCGATAACCAGGGAAATAACTGTCTCTATCGTGCTTGGAACACACTTACTTCAACACAAACGATTCTAGGGGTTTCTGTTTTCTCTAACGCTGTCCAAACCATTGCAGGTAATTATATTAACGGATGTGGTGCTTGGAACCCAGCTGCAACAACAGGAACAGATTCGGTTTCAAGACTTCAACAACCTCAAGGTGTCACTACTGATGGAACGAATCTCTATTTTGCTAACACTGGCCAGCACTGTATAATAAAACTCGATGTTAACGGTAACATGTCTCCTCTTGTTGGTCTTTGTGGAACATCAGGATTGGCAAACGGAGCCGGTATCGCTTATTCAAACTCATCTGTTAGATTAAATTATCCAACGGCAGTCGTTGTTGATCCAAGATCACCATATACAACAGCAGGGAATTTCTTTATCTTAGATCAAACGATTACGACGGCCACTAAAATTAGATATGTTAATCAGTATTCTTCGGCTGTAACCATCTTTGGTGTAACAATCAACCCTGGTGAAATAAAAACAATATTCACAGCAGCAGATATCCACGGTGCAGATCTAGCAAGCTTTGATAATCAGATCTGTTTTTCTTCTGGTGGTGATTTTAACTATGCTAGTAATGGAAATTCAAATAATGCAAACCATAATGTCATTTGCTTCAACCGCGACGATTCATCTGGAACATCTTTCACTCGCTTTGGTAGAAACCCTGGGGTTTACATTGCCCGGGGATACACACAAGAAAACCAAGAAGAAGAAGGTATAGCAGCAACGAGTATCAGCTTAGCAAGCCCTGCAGGCCTGGCCTTTGATTCAAATGGGAACTTATATATCGCTGAACGAGATGGACACGATGTTCGAATGGTAAAAAAATGGTGGTAAGTTTATGATTTTAAAAAAGTATAAAATATTGAGAAATACTATAATTATTTCTGCTATTTCTGTAGCCGTTTCTCATTTTTATTTTAGTGAAAAAAAAGGTCCAGCCAACCAATTGCCCACATCACAAAAGAATATCAATGAAAATGGAATAGAGTACAAAGTATCACAATCGAATCAACCAGAAGGTTTGTCTCATTCTGAAAAAGCAGTGATTGTTTTAGAGAAAAATAGTGAGGATGTGAATGCCACTCCGGTCTATAAAGTTTTACTTCCTAAAGGAAAGCGACTTTATGATGAAGAAAAAATGAATGAGTATGCTCAAGATGCCAATATTGAAACGATCGACTTGGAAGACACCAATATCTAAAATTATTTATAATAAAATGCAACTCTTTTCAAAGTCTATTGACGATCAAGGCTTACTTCACAGCTAAGAATTTAAAAGCTTCAAGATAAGAAATATACTCTCTCACTAAAGTCGTAGCCTTTCCTTCAAAATTGTTCTTCAACCCACAAGTTCCTGGTTTAGGAGCTATAAGGATCCTCTCACATTTGATCTCAACTTTACAATTGTTAAAATCACACTCGATTTGTGGCCTTGAAAAAGGATTGTAAGTGTAGTCTTTTGTAACGAGAGCTTCTTCTAGTTTTGCCGCGCATTCATTGCGGAGGTCTTTTTCTGAGTTTATCGGACAAAGAAAATCTACTGCTGCTTTTTTATATTCTTCAAATGTACTTTCTCTTTTCAAATTCACAATCAATGAGTGAGATAAAAGTGAGCGTGACATAGCACTCAAACATACTTCTGTAGAATTTTTTGGACAAAAGAATTTATAAAAGGGAAGTCCTCCTTCTCTATAAGCTCCCCAAAATCCCACATAAGGAGTATTGTCTGGTTTTAATCTCTGACAAGCACCTTTTGAGCATTTAATTTCTGTATCAAAAGAAAGCTTATTCGTTTGGGCCCAGTCACTATTAGGTGCAAAGCCTTCCTCACTTAAATAAAAATTCCCGTCTGAATGAAGTTTTTGGAAATTTGTCGACGTCATTGAACCAGCAACCGGGATTCCCCAAGCATTGGCCATGAAAGGAGCTAATGTAAAACCCGAATTACAGCCATGTAAAAATGCATAAGCATCTGGTGTGAAGCTAGATTTTAATTTTTCTAAACCTCGTGTTGATGTATTTAGTCTATGCTCACGTCCATCCAAATGAATTCCAAATTGAGCTGAACTATGGCTAAAAATATCTAGCGATTTAATTTTTTTAAAATTCATTGCCTCTCTTAAAAATTCTTTTCCATCAAACTTTCCACTTTCAGTTCTCAATATTTTAAAACCATAACGATTTAAATTAGCATCACTCCCAAGTTCTTTTTCCTGAATTGCGATAAAAACAATTTGCTCCGTTGGAAATTGTTCAGCGTATTTCATGGCCTTGGCTTTAGCGACTTCTTCAAATAATAATCCTAAATCATCACCGTTACCCGCAACTAAAAGTCTTGTGGGTTTATTCATATCTAAATTTTCAGTGTTATAAGTGGCCACATGATAAGAGGCATGGGCAGTAGAAATTGTTGCAACAAGAATAAAAGCAAATAGACTCTTAAGCATAAAATAATCCCCTCAAACATAAGCGCATTGGGGAAGTTCTACTCCTAAGCATACAGGGCAGGAAGGCATAGGGTATTTTTTACAAAAAAAAGCCCCGGATAAATCCGAGGCTTATTAAAAACATTTTTAATTTAAAATTAAAGAGTGATTCCGAAAACTTCTGGTAATACTCTTTGCTCTAAGTTAGATGCACTTGTTCCAAGTTTGCTCGCTATTTTTGCAATAACATCTTCTTTAGCTGCATTACTTTGAGTCGCTTTTTGAATTTCTTCTAAGCTCACACCTGTAAGTGTTTTCATATCACCCATAAGAGCAAGTTGATCTTCAGCAGTTAACTCTCCATTGGCACGAGAAAGCATTTTTTCAATTTTAGACCCTAAAGTCACCATTGACATAGATGTTTCAAGACTTACGTTATAAACAAAAGAAACTTTAGCTGCTTTTGAGAAAAATTTCTTTTGTTCTTCTTCTTTCGCTAATAAAGAAACATCTGTTGAACTCACTTCGTCTTCGTATAGGTAACCAGATTGACGACCTTCGTAGTAACCAGAGCTAAGTCTATCAACAACTTCGTAATCATTCCCGTAGAAGTCTCCATTAAGGCGTCCACCAATAACATCATCTCTTTCGATTTTTCTGAACTCGCTTGCGACAGCGCGGTTATTAGAATAATAATCGTAATAGACGATTGATCTTACATACTGAAGACTTACTGCTTTATATTCAGCAAATTTAGCGTCATAGATAACAAACCAATCGTCTTGGCCGGCTGTCTTTGATCTTAGTGTTTCATTTGTATAAAGTTCAACTCTCGATGAATAAGTTGAATCTACTGTGTTTAGTGAAGAAACAAATTCAGAAGCTAAAATATTAGCTGATAGATAAGCTCCATAAGTTGATGCTGGAGGAGTTGTTGTCCCTCCACCTGTTGAACCTCCACCAGTTGAGCCTCCGCCTGTGGTAGGTGGATAATAAGTTCCCCCGCCTGATGAAGTAGATCCACCGCCGCCGCCTGAACAGCTAGCAAGTGTGACTAATAAAGCTAAAACAGATAAGTTTAAAAGTGATTTCATAAGTAAATTCCCCCCCCGAGATTGATCACAGTCGTGTTGACCGACAATAAATAACTTTTAACAGGGTCTCAAAAAATAGTCGATCTTTTCAGTCAACTTGTAAGTTTTTAAAATATTCTTTGGTTTTTTCAGATTCAGTATGACACCAATCACGTGTATTTAGTTTCACAATGACACCAAAAAAAGGCCCACTATTAAGTGGGCCCATCATCATCATTATTTTAAGAGAGTTTAAAACTATTAAGTCTTAAAGAGTGATACCAAAAACTTCTGGTAATACTTTTTGCTCTAAGTTCTGAGCTGAAGTACCAAGTTTCGCAGCAACTTTAGCAAGAACTTCTTCTTTAGAAGCGTTGCTTTCTGAAGCTTTTTGAAGTTCAGCTAAGCTAACACCAGTAAGAGTTTTTAAGTCACCAGTAAGAGCTACTTGATCTTCTTGAGTCAATTCACCGTTAGCACGTGAAAGCATTTTTTCCATTTTTGCACCTAACGTTATCATTGACATAGAAGTTTCAATGCTTACGTTATAAACGAAAGAAACTTTAGCAGCTTTTGCGAAAAATTTCTTTTGCTCTTCTTCTTTAGCAAGAAGAGAAACATCTGTAGAAGAAGCTTCGTCTTCATATAGGTAACCAGATTGACGACCTTCAAAATATCCAGAAGATAATCTATCTACAACTTCATAATCATTTCCGTAGTAGTCACCGTTAAGACGACCACCGATTACATCGTCTCTTTCGATTTTTCTGAATTCACTAGCAACAGCTCTATTGCTTGAATAGTAATCGTAATAAACGATTGAACGGATGTATTGAAGACTTACAGCCTTATATTCAGCAAATTTAGCGTCATAGATAACAAACCAATCATCTTGGCCAGCAACTGCTGATCTCAATGTTTCATTTGTGTAAAGTTCAACTCTTGATGAATAAGTAGAATCAACAGAGTTTAGTGAAGAAACAAACTCAGAAGCAAGAATACTTGGGTTTTGGTAAGCAGTTAAAGTTGGTGTTGGACCAGGTCCTACAACTACACCACCGCCGCCTCCGCCTCCGCAGCTAGCTAATACAGCTAAGAAAGATAGAACAGATAATTTTAAGAACATTTTTTTCATAAAATCCCTCGTTGAAAGTTTTGTCGGAAGACCCGACTATGTTGTGGTTCAAGTAACCTTATTTATTTCCAAAGTCGACTTTTTCGCTCAGGTGTTAGTTTTTTACAACTTACGTAAGAAAAATAGTCTCTTTATGGCACCAATTCCTTAAAGCTCAAGGTCAGATAAGCCGTTAAACCATGAGGAAGAATTTTTAGGAACGGCCTATGAAAAAATTACTCTTATTAATGCTGACTGGGTTGTCATATGGTGCATATTCGTATGAACTTGACGATATTTCCTTAATTACACCTAAAGATTACAAATTTGAGTCATCACTTCGAGAAACCTTCACATCTAATCTAGCTGCAACTGCTGCTTCTACCTTTAAGATTGATATCTCAAAAAGAGTCTTTGCTCGCGTTGAACCTAATAGAACTGATCTCCAGGCTTATTATCCAAATAACGGTGAACTAGATACGTTCGTCAATAAAGTCGTTCAAGAAGGAATACGTGTTCACTTAAAAGAAGTGAACGACTCTTCACTCTCACAATTTTATAAATATCTTGGAAATAATTTAGTTGGGAAGTTTGCTGACAGAATCTTGGAAAAAGAAGGTGTCTCTGATCCAGAACGCCGAAAGCTGTGGGCAGAAAAATTAACTGAACCTTTTAACAAGTGCATGGCAAAGGTAAAAAATTTTCAATATGATTCTGATCACTGCCTTAGCGCCTTAATAGATAGTCTCGTTCCTAGTGCCGGAGTTGGTATTGTCTACGAACTTTCTCGTTCAAACTTAAATTCAACTTTGACCTCCGACAAGGCTTTGGAGTTTAATAAGGACCAAGTTGAGAGGTACAGAAAATGTTTGCCTCCTAATCAAAAAACTTCTGGTGCTGACGTAAAACAATGTGCCCTCTCAACCATGAAAGTTGGTGTCTTAAACATCACCGGCCCATCACTCAATAACATTGTAGACTCCAAGGCAAGTAAACCAGAAAATGCTGAAGCCATTAAACTAGTTGCCATGTTTTCATTTAATTCCTGCACAAATAAGGTTGGTAGTGATCCAAAAGTAAAAACTTCTCTATCTACGCAATTTATGGACTGTATCGATAACTTAGTCGGCATGGCGGGAACTCTCCTAGTCCAAGATAAAATTGAAAATACCTCTATTATTGCCAAATCCTTTACACCAACAGAATTAAAAAAACTTTCTTCAGAAAAAGGATCACAATTCAAAAAATGTGCAGAGGAACAAAAGTTAAAAGGCATACGTTCAAAGGGCTTACTCAATATTGACGAATGTGAACGCACTATAACGAATGAAGTTACCTATAAGGTTGTAAGTAAAATACTAGGGGCCACAGCTGAAAAAACACTTAAATTTGACAAGGCCATCGCGAATAAAACTTCTGCTGAAGGAGAAAAACTTCTCGCTTCGTGCTGGAGCAATACACAAACGAGCACTGCCAGAGAAGCTTGCTTAAAGAAAACGATCGTTACTTTTTCTCAAAATTTATCAAGCTTAAAGCTTGAAGAGTCTATCCCAGACTCAATGCCCGGTAAATCAGAACTCACTAAATCCTCAGTGGCTTCATTTGCAGTTTGTATTGAAAGCAACTTGCCTTCCAATATTTCTGAATCAACTGATCTCACGCAAAGAATTGACCAATGTACGGGCAAGCTTACACGCAATGTTGCCTTAAAAGTTGCCGATCATCTCATCCGTGATACGGCAAAAGGAAACTTAACTGAAGCTCAAACAAACACCTTGATTAACAAACTTATTACAACGGATTTTGCCAAGTGTATTGGAGATCTTCCGTCTGATGAACAACTGGCAAAATGCACTGACACCCTTTCTAAGAAAGCAGCTCTTCAAATATCTGAAGTTAGCTTCTCTAAAGAAGTTTTTGGCTATATTGAAAAAGCTGGTGGATTTAAAAAAATTGGTTTAACAAAGTCTGATGCTGATCAATTTTTACTGGCGCTTAATAGTTCAAATAAAATTTGCATTGAATCTCCTTCCAAAGTTCCGGTTATGGAGCATGTTAATTCTTGTCTTAAAAAATCGATTAAATCAATCGCTACTTATTTTGGTGAAGCTCAATTTAATAAAAGCATCGGAACAATGTATGCCGGAAGAGAAAATGAGAAAGCACAGTTAGAGAATCGTTTCAGACAATCTCTTGACGAATGCCTATCTAGTAAAGACTCCGCTGATTACAGTATTAGTGACTATACGAAAAATCTCTATGTTTGTTCAGAGAAAGTAGGTTTTTCAACAACAATGGAAGTCGGTAAGGATCAAGTTGAAACAGCACTTACTACCTATATAAAGGATCGTCCTAATTTAAACTTATCACAAAAAAGAGAAAGTCTGAGATCAGAAATATTAGGACATTTTCAAGATTGCTTAAAAAAATCTACACAGGCCACTGAATGTATCGATGAACTTAAAAGAGAAGCCACAAAGAATATCGTTCTTAGCTACGGTGCTGTAGAAACCAAAGTTCAACTTAATACCAACACAAGCCCGGATGCACTTAAAGATGTCGAAAGTGCTTTCACTCAATGTACTGAAAAAAAATTAGCAGGCGAAGAATTAAGTCTTCATTTAGATAAATGTACAAAAAACTATGCCCTAAATTTTGCTCGAGTTCTTGGTGCACTTAAAATGAATTATTTAATGCTTCAAACACTTGGCTCCGTGGAATATAAAAATCAAAAATCAACAATCGATACGGCCATTGATGCCTATAACTCTTGTTTGAAAAAACTTGAAGACATAGAAATGAAAGACGGCCTCACTTCAAAACTAAGTATTTGTACCGATAAACTCACCGTTACTGGGATGAATATTGTCAGGGCCAGTATATCGAGTTGGATGAGCTCTGAAGAAAAAGAAGCAACAATTGTTGGGTTAAAAAAGCAGTTTTCAGATTTTTTACCTTGCCTGAGTGTCTTATTGCCATCTTCTCCCTACTCGCCTCAATTGGAAGCCAATATCAGTTCTTCAGTGAAGCCACTCGCCAAACTTCTCGCCCAGTACATTGACTACAATCCCGACAATGCAAAACAAACTCTGGCCGGAGTCATTAAAACTCTCTCAGTTGACCTAAGTGACATAACGAAGTCGACTCAGGCTAAAAAGGACCTGATTGATTTTCTTTATACAAGTGGTGCCTTAGATCAACTACTCAAGGGAGTCGTTCGAGGCACGGTCAAAGATGCTTTCGCTCCTATTGCTGAAAAAGATGTGCCAGCTGAAATGCGAAATATTTTACTTAAAAAAGAAAATTTCGAAGAAATCTTTAACGGACCTGGTGGAGTAAAAATTAAATTACTTGTTATGGATAAAATTTTAAAACCTATCCTCCTCGATAATATTGATACTAGTGGAATTGTGTATAAAACTAATTTTGAAGGCATTAAAGATAATATCATTCAAATTCTAGTCGATGCTCCAAGGTTTGGTGAACAGGCCATCATCATGGGAGTTCAAAAACAAATTAATGAGATGGGTGGAGTAAAGAAATTTTTTGCTAAAAAACTTTACGGTGAAGAATCACTTGAATGGGAAAAAGTGCGCACGACTCCAGATGGGCAAAGAGCTGAAGCCTACATTAAAGAAAATATTTTATTACCTAAATTTAAAGGCACAGTTATTAGTGATCAAGACCAAGAAAAAATCAACACTGAAGCAGAGAAAATGGTAAGCAATGCTGTCAAAACTTATAGGAAAAAATAATGGGTGTTGTTTTAGAAAAAAATTTTAAAATTTTAATTGTCTCAGAAAATTTAAATTTCAGAAATAACTTAGCTTCGAAGCTGAGAACTGAAAATTATGATGTTGAGCTGGCCACCGGAGGCTTTCATCTGCTCTATCTCCTCGAGCAAGAAAAAGCTTACTCTCTTATTATATTTAACGAAGACATGCATGATATGCCCGGATTTGAGGCCATTTCACTCATTAGGCAATCAAAAACCAAACAAGAGCTCCCGATTCTCTACGTCTCAAAAAATGATAGCGAGGATGTTGTATGTGACATGGTTTTTACTGGGGCCAATGAATATGTGGTTCAATCCACCAGCTTTATACCCATAATCGAACGTGCTAAAAAATATTTTCGACAATTTAATCAAAATGCAGCCTAACTCTTAGCACTGCATATCGACTAAAGCCCACTTTTCCCTCAGAATTCTCTCTAAATCAGAAATAACAACAGCACAAGGAATATGCGCATGAAAAAGATTAAAGTTGCTAATCCCGTGGTCGAGCTCGACGGCGATGAGATGACCCGAATTATCTGGAAGTTTATTAAAGATAAACTCATTCTCCCTTATTTAGACATCGACATTAAATATTATGACTTGGGAATGGAATATAGAGATCAAACAAATGATCAAGTGACTGTCGATGCTGCTGAGGCTATCAAGAAATATAATGTTGGAATCAAGTGTGCAACGATTACTCCTGATGAAGCACGTGTTAAAGAATTTAACTTAAAAGAAATGTGGAAGTCACCAAACGGAACTATCAGAAATATTCTTGATGGAACTGTTTTTAGAGAGCCTATTATTTGTAAAAATGTGCCAAGACTTGTTCCTAACTGGACTAAGCCTATCATGATCGGTCGTCATGCTTTTGGAGACCAATACCGAGCTACTGATTTCGTCACAAAAGGCCCAGGAAAGCTTACCCTTACTTTCGAAGGCGAGAGCGGCGAAAAAATTCAAAAAGAAGTTTACACTTTTAAAGGCGATGGGGTTGCACTAGCAATGTACAACACTGACGAATCAATAAAAGGATTTGCTCATTCTTGTTTCAACATGGCCCTTTCAAAAAAATGGCCACTTTATTTTTCTTCAAAAAATACTATTTTAAAAAAGTATGATGGTCGTTTCAAAGATATCTTTCAAGATATCTATGAAAGTGATTACAAAAAGAAATTTGAGTCTCTAGGTATCACTTACGAACACAGACTTATTGATGATATGGTCGCTTCCGCTCTCAAATGGAATGGCGATTTTATCTGGGCCTGTAAAAACTATGATGGTGACGTTCAATCAGATACTGTTGCGCAAGGTTTTGGTTCTCTTGGACTCATGACTTCAGTGCTCATCACGCCAGACGGTAAAACGATGGAAGCTGAAGCTGCTCATGGAACTGTTACTAGACACTACAGAATGCATCAGCAAGGAAAGCCAACCTCAACGAACCCGATTGCTTCAATCTTTGCTTGGACAAGAGGGCTTGCTCACCGAGGTAAACTCGACAGCAATAGCGAACTCGTTCACTTCAGTGAAACTCTAGAAAAAGTTTGTGTTGAAACTGTTGAATCTGGAAAAATGACTAAAGACTTAGCTGTTTGTATTCACGGCGATAAAGTTGGAAGTGAAAACTATCTAACAACTGAAAAGTTTTTAGATGCAATAGATGAAAATCTTAAAAAGGCGCTTAAACTCTAAATATTAAAGGCCCTATCAATTTGTTGATAGGGCCTTTTGGTTTTCACTTATATCTTTTTATCTACAAACAGACTCTCTATCAACAATCTTATCTGTCTCAAGATCATGAGCTTTTAGAGAAGCAATAATTCCCGTTGAACCAGCTTTCATGAATTCTAAACTTAAATCACGTGCTATTGATCTGTAATGGTAACTAACTTCTTTATGCCCTTGAAGTGTAATGACTTCATCTTTACAAACAATGTCACACTTCCCTGTTTCTTTTACACATACCTTCTCACATCTTTTTTCAGTAACGTTCCATGAACAAGTCTCAATGGCATCTGTGTACCCATAATGATCAACGTCTGTGTTAATAACACCGCTTAAGTCAAATGGCTGATTGATTTTTTCATGCGAAATATTAAAAGCTCCATCTGTTGGAATTTCTAAATCACTGGCCGCTTTAATCGGAACAATAATTTTTCCGAGAGAGCCACCAGAAATTTCAAGATTATAATTCTTATCACTCTTCACTTTTAAACTTGCACTATAAATTGCTGGCTCAACACTCACGTCTTTTAATTTTAAATTTAAAAAACCACCTTTCTTCTTAACCATAAAAGCTTCAGTCACTTTTAATTGACCATCTAACGTTAAACATGAAGTACTAAGTAACAAAACTCCCAACAGCAACATTATTTTTTTCATAAATCCCCCTCAGAATTTTAGCCGACCTGGCAGAGTGTCTTAGAGCAACCTCAATGCCAAATATTTTGAATCTCATATTAATAACTTACTTGGTGAGAAGAAAAAAATAAGGGCCACAACGATACTGATTTTATTTAACATGATCATTTTTACACTAGTTCTTTACACCAAAATGCACCAAGGATAGAAATCAATAAATTGATAGTTGGCTAATCGCAGACTCAAGAGGGGAACTTTATGAAATACTTATTACTACTAAGTTTAGCCGTTGCATTTAACGGATACGCTGACACTGAATTAAATGTCAATGATGAATTAGCTTTAGCTGATGAAGCGATCGAATCACCGACAATGAATATTGAAGGACAATATAAGACTGAAGCTCAGGTCGCTCCAAAAAAAGCTGAAACAAAACGAGTTGTTCAAAAACAATTATCATCATCTGATAGATTAAAACTCTTAAGAATTAGGCTTGAAGAAAGAAATAGAATGATGATTGAAAAGAAAATGGAGCAAATCCGTTTCCAACAAGAGCTTGCTTTAGCAAGACAACTTGAACAATCAATGAATAAGACAATTCAAGCAATCGACGGTATAAAGTAATTCTAATTTAAAAACACCTATATCTTTATGTAGGTGTTTTTTTCTCACTTCTGCACAATCTTTTGACAGGAATTTATTATCTGTCTAAATCTTAGTCACTCTCAATCACCATCTTCCTTGAGATTCAGCACCTTAAAATTGGCACATTAGTTGTATTTATAATTCCATATAATGGTTTTTTACCACCAAGGGGATTTTATGAAAAAGCACTCTTTTATGATACTTACTTTAAGCGCTATGTGTTCTCTCAATGCATTTGCTCCTCAAACATTTTGGGATAAGGGCCATACAACATATAGAGCTCCTTCAAGCCTTGAAGAAGATCGCCTAGAAGCAATAGCCGACTTGGAACTTAAAAAAATCGAAGAACAAAAAAGAAAAGATAAAGAAATTGCTGATGCCAAAATTGCGGCAGCATCTGTTCAATGTAAAAAAGACGAACAAGCAAGCTTAGAAGAGCAAATGAAAAAGCTTTTAGCTGACAAAGAAAAGCTTGTTAAAGAACTTGAAGAGCTCGCTCTTTTAAAGAAAGCAAAATTAGGCGAAGCAACTGCTGAAGTCGTTGAAGCTGAAGTTCC
>JAYSPR010000136.1:0-2125 GCA_043721975.1 Bacteriovoracaceae bacterium | reverse complement strand
TTTTTTTCATCCTCTACACTTTTTTTTGCCCTACCTCTCTTTTTTTTCTCCATCCCTTCCTCCTCCTCTCTCCCTATACCTATCTCTCTATCCATACCTACCTCTACCTATACTTTAATTACTTTACTCATCTCTATCTCTTCTATCCCCGCCTTCATTCATCATATATTCCCAAATTGACCACCTCCTCGATATCTACGTTGAGAGGGGGTGGTCAATTTGGTACCTGAATTTATGTGAATGATTCAGCGGGGATAGATCCCTCTCAAAATCATAGGAGTCACAAACGTTTGCATTAGGGATTGCTCCAGGAATCTTCTTAGGAATCATTTCTATCTCCCAACAGTTCTTTAAACTTTTTAAACTGCTTTTTATAAAAAATTTCTGATTCAGGCAGATAGCTTAAGCGTTTTGAAATTGTGGCATTAAAAACTAAAACAATTTTTTGTTCTAAATCAAAATGTAGATGCAATAAATCAGAGTCTGCCAAATATTCTTCGAGCCTCTTCTTGTAAGAATTAAATGCTGACTGACTTTGAAAAAAGTAAAAAACGTAGCTGTATTCCTTCGCTTTGGCATAGTCAGTGAACTTTTCAAAGATTCTTTTTTTGTCTTTTCTCCAAAGCTCAACTTCAACGGCCATGTAATTTACGTTGCCATTTTTCTCTAGTGTCACTATTGCATCTGGTTCAATTGACTTAAATCTCCAAGTCGATTTTGTTTTATACTCATGGGGAAGTTCTATTTCTTTTACAATCTTATGATTCAAAAGTTCTGAGCAGATAGATGAAACGACTGCATCATGACGGACATTATCTGCATTGAAGCTACTTAATCCGAGTTTTTGAACTAAATCAGATGATGGATAAACGATCTTATTAAAGCCTTTATATAGAATAGACTTTAGTAATCCTCCTTTTTCCAAGCGAACGACTCTTTGCCTAAAGGCCGAGTAAGATTCATTCTCGGCGACTAACTTTTTTAAATCTACCGTTGTGACACATCTCCACTTGGAGATGATTTCAAATAATTCTGAATTTCTCTCAAGCATAAGTTCATTCATTAATGATCTCCTAATACACCGTGAACTTGGTTTTGTGCCTTTTCTTTTTCATCAAAATTCTGACTAGGCATTTTGTAATTCTCAACTTTTGATTTTCTAAAATCACGCACATTGATAATGGCGTGCTCTTTGGGTGAGTGACTCAAAAGAATTGTTTGGCCAATCTTGATTGATTTAAAAAGATCAGGGTGGCAATAGTATTCATAAGCTTCTCTCATTGATCCTTTACCAGAGTCGCTTCCTTGGTCTGTAGCAGTCGTCGTTTTTTGTGAAAGGTATGTTCCAAAAGCAGAAGCAAGCTTGTCAGCATTTTCTGAATTAGTTTGCCTTTGAATCATCCAAGTAGAATAAGATTCAAAAAGCTGTTTCATTAAGGTTTCACCACCTCCTATCATTTCAATGTCAGAGTAAGACTGAACTGCTGTATAGATATTGATTCCGCTTGCTCGACACTTATTGATTAGGTCAATAAAGTCTGGGTATAAAACTGATCCAGCCTCATCAATAAATAGACCGATACTTTTTGCGATGGCTTCATGAGAGTCGTCATGTGTCCTGCCGATCCAATAAGATAAATTCATCGCCTCACTAACAAACATTTTCCCGATGGTTCTTGCAATCTGTGAGTACCCTTGGGTTGAGCAACCAATATAGATGCAACTTCTATCTTGCCATGCCTTCTTCATTGTCATGCTCGGTCTTCCGTTTTTTAGACCCTTTCTAAAGCACTTACCAAAATCTGAATTTAGCAAACGCTGGAACTGAGCTAATAACCCAGAGGTTTCTTCTTTGTTGTGTTTTGCCTTCAATTCGTTATAAACATCAAAAAGGTCTATCTCTTTATTTGCATCATCTTTCGTGAGCGTTGCCAACGCTTCTTCTAGTGCAATTGAAGAAGCTGTTAAATAGTATTCATGTGAGTTATTTCCCCAGTCAAAGCTTCTCATTATCATTGCGACTCTTTGAGTATTGGTCATGTCTGCAATTGGATTAAAACTCTGTGCCTCTGGATCAAACTCAGAAAAGATGGAATATTGTTTTCCATGATAGAGGCAAAGCTTT
>JAYSPR010000135.1:0-15274 GCA_043721975.1 Bacteriovoracaceae bacterium | reverse complement strand
TACTTTCACAATTGATTTAAAATCTCTTTCAAAATCTGCTTTGATTTCATTTATCGCCTCTGCTGCTCCTTCATTGGAAGTCCAAATTAAAATTTCATCTGTGCTGTATGCAGGAGCAGTACATATCAAAAGTATTAGTGCTAGTAATTTAATTTTTTTCTTTCTGATGATTGTAAGCATTGATAAGCGCTCCGTAGACTCCCGCATTCATGGGAAGCTGGCTGATAAATATTTCAGGTGGTAATTCTTTGGATAAAAAAAGTTTTTCTGGTAAATCTGACTTGAGTCCTTCAAATAAAAGTTGCTGATGAGAAAGTCCTCCACCAAAAACAATATAGTGAGGATTAATTAAATTGATTAAGACACTTAAAAAGTGCAGCATATTTTCTCGATAGGAAGCAAGAATAGTCATAGCTTGTGGATCGCTTTTTTTTGCCCTTAAAAAAAGTTCCTTTGAATCTATTATTTGATTAAGTGCAGTTCCAGATAGGTAAGTTTCAGCGCACCCTAGCTGACCACAGTAGCACTTAGTTCCACTCTTCGGATTTAAGCTTATATGGCCCACTTCCATTCCGGCTCCGCTGGCACCAGCGAGAATTTCTCCACGAGAAAGCAGACCACCGCCGACTCCCGTACCGAGTGTAATTCCAATGGCCACTTGGTCTTTAAAATTTATTTTATGAGTCTCTTCGTAAAGAAGACCGGCTCCGGCCCAGGCTTCAGCTAAGATAAAACAATTAGCATCATTTTCTAAAAATAGAGGAATCTTATTTCCAAAATAATCTTTCATGAAATTTTGAAGTTCCATTTTAAGATTCATCCCAATCAAAAACTGAGTATTGCCATTAAGCATGATTTTTGTTTGTGGGTGCAGTGTTCCCGGAAGACCAAAACTTAATGCTTTAATGTCCTCTTTTTTAATTGAAGTTTGCTCCACTAATTCTTTTATAAGTGAAGTTAAAACCAAAATAAACTCTGGTGATGACTTCGGAGTTTCAACTTTCAGTGAACTTAAAACTGTAAGCGAGCGAGATCCAGGATTGAGTATGCATAAAGCTCCTTCAATCTTTGTTCCTCCAACATCAAATCCTAAATAATAATTTTGGCTCATACTTTTAGCTCTGCTTATATCATTCTTTAAAGCTGATCATATTTTGTTGATTGACCTTTAGCTTTTTCAACTGGGTACTTTTCAGCATTCAATTGCATTTTTGAAAGAACAGTACTTTCCAAATCCATATTTAACTTCATACTCACTTGCATAAGATAAAGAAAAATATCGGCCACTTCATTTTTAGCTTTTTCATGAATCTCAGGATGATTCATGAGATGATTAGAGTCTTCTTCTTTCATCCATTGAAAAAGTTCAAGTAGTTCTGAACTTTCTACCGACAAGGCCATAACAAGATTTTTCACAGAATGAAATTGATCCCAATTTCTTTCATTATTAAAATTTTGTATTTTCTTTTTAAGGTTTTCCAAATCCATAACTATTTCCTAAAGGTCCAAGCAATAAAGCGACTTATTTTCTGTCCTTGAGACATTTCAAAAGTTTTGACTAATGAGGCTTCAGATTTTTTTAATTCATCATAAAGATAGGGTAAATTTTCTTTTGATGAAACTAAACTGGTAACCCAATGAAGTTGATTTTGATAGATCTTGCTCTCATTTATCATTTTTTTTATAAGACCGACTTCACCACCACGGCACCAAAGCTCGCTTGCGACACCTTTAAAATTTAATTGATTTTTAAGTTTGAGATTTTTATTTTTTCTCGCCGATTGCGCCTTGGCATCACTTTCACTTTGGTGAAAAGGAGGATTGCAAACGACGAGATCAAAATGATCTTCTGGTTTTATGATCCCTTGAAAAATATGATCCATTGAGATTTGTTGTCTGATTTCAATGGAAGCCTCTAAGTGATTTTTCGTAACAATATTTTTAGCTGACGCTACCGCCACTTCATCAACCTCAGTTCCCACGACAATCACACCATAATCAGCATGAGCGATCAAAGGATAAACACAATTGGCACCGACTCCAATATCTAGCATAGCCTTAGGTGTTGTTTTAAAAAGATCAAAAGCATAGTGAAGATAGTCCGCTCGCCCTGGAATAGGTGGGCATAAATATTGTGGTGGGATATCCCAATAGTCTACTTTGTAGAATGTTTTTAAAAGTGCACGATTGAGACATTTTATCGCCTCACTATTAGAAAAATCTATTGTATCTTCATTATTAAATTTATTTTTTATCATAAATTTTGAAAGCTCAGGTGAATCCAAAATCAGTTTCGGAAAGTCATAAAGACCTGAGTGTTTATTTCTTGAATGCAATTTACCTTTAATCACGTCTCACCTATTTTTGGTTTTTTAATAATTTTTCTATAAGTTCGTTATGAGTCTTTTGAAAAGCATCAAGCTTGTCATGCAAGGTTCTTATTTCCATTTCTGCTTTGAGGTTAATCATATAATCAGACCGGGCCCTTTTCCTGTCTTTTTCTTCTTGTCTATTTTGGCTCATCATAATGACTGGTGCCTGAAAAGCGGCCAGGCACGAGAGCATGAGGTTTAAAAAAATAAAAGGATAAGGATCTAGTGAATGATTTCCTAACCAATAGGCATTAGAGCAAACCCACAAAATAATAAAAACAAAAAAACCGATGATGAATCCCCAACTTCCCCCAATATCGGCCATCTTATCTGAAAGCCTCTCTCCAAAGCTTGCCACTTCACAATCTTCACCTTCAAGCATTTGCCGTGTGATAATTTTTTCATCTTCGATGACTTTATTAACCAATTCATCCATATGCTTAAGTTCAATTTTATCTTGTTTAAGCAGATCTTTAATTTCCATTTTTGCTTCCTAGTTTTAAAATTAATCCCATCGATGCTCCTGCGAGCAAGCCCCAAAAAGCAGAACCTATACCTAAAAATGTCAGCCCTGATGCTGTCACAAAAAAAGTCATCATTGAGGCTTCTAAATGCATTTCATCTTTTATTGCAGTAACTAACCCATTCGTGACTGTCGACATTAAAGCAAGTCCAGCTAAACACATCACTAATTCTTTTGGAAAGCTATTAAAGATGCTTACAACTGCTCCAGCAAATAGTCCAATCACAATATATAAAAGCCCTGAACTAACAGCCGCCGTGTAACGCTTATTAGGGTCATGATGCGCTTCAGGGCCCATGCAGATAGAAGCTGTCAGCGCAGAAAGATTAAGTGTGTAGCCACCAAAAGGGGCCACTAAGAAATTAACAAAGCCAGACCATGCTATAAGTTTTGAAACTTCTGGTTCATAGTGATTGGCCCTCATAACAGCTACACCCGTTAAGTTCTGTGAAGACATTGTCACAAAAAATAAAGGAATTGAAAGACCAATGATCACTTTAAAATGAAATTCTGGTCTAATAAAAATAGGTTTCATTAAAGAAAATGTAAATGTTTGCAAATGGATAAGATCTAAAAAGAAAGCTGCCATCATTCCTACAATCAAAACAAGTACAATATTAAATCGTGGTGCAAACTTTTTTCCCAAAATATAGGTGATGAGCATAAGTGATACTAAAATCCACTGAGATTTCATTGATACAAAAACATCTAAAACAAAATGAAGAAGAACGCCAGCGAGCATCGCTGAAGCAATGCCCACTGGAATTTTATTCATAATTTTTTCAAAAATTTGAGTTATGCCGCACAAAAAAATAAGTAAAGCCGAAATCACAAAAGCACCGATGATTTCGTTGAGGGTAAATCCTTGAACACTTCCCATTAAAAGTGCTCCACCCGCAGTAGACCAAGCAAACATAATGGGTTTTTTATATTGCAGTGATAAATAGACAGTAAGCAGCCCCATACTCACGCAAAGAATTCCCAGCCAAGAACTCGCTTGTTCAGGACTTGCTCCCGAAGCAATAGCCGCTTGATAAACAATAATCGCCGAACTAGTGTAACCTACAAGGAGGGAGACTAGGCCTGCAACAAAACTGGAAATTGAGACATCGGATAAAAAAGATTTCATTGGCATGAGTCTAACTTTTTCACTGCGCTTTGTGCACTAAAATTGACATTCAAAGCCTATGAATTTAGTCTTAGCCAAACGTTTTACGGAGGTCTTTATGATTTATGAATTAACTGTTCCCCAGTTTATGAAAACTCTCAAGAATCTAGATGCAATCTTAGATAAGGCCACAACTTTTGCAGATGCAAAGAAAGTTGATATGGAAGTTTTGTTAAACGCAAGACTTGCTCCTGACCAATTTAACCTTACTCGTCAAATTCAAATTGTTTGCGATACAGCGAAGCTTGGTGCTTCGAGGTTGACTGGAAAAGCCGCTCCTGTTCAAGAAGACAATGAAAAAACATTAGCGGAAGTTAAAGCTCGCATTCAAAGTGTTATCACTTATCTTGAAAGCTTCAAGCCAGAAGATTATAAAAATGCAGCAACAACGATTATCACTCAACCAAGATGGGAAGGAAAAACTCTTACAGGTGAGCAGTATGTTGTTCATCATGTAATTCCGAATTTTTACTTTCACGTAACGACAGCTTATTCAATTTTAAGACACAATGGTGTTGAAGTTGGTAAGAAAGATTATCTTGGAGTTATGCCTTACAAAATGCCTTAGTATGAAAGAAGTGGCAGCTCTATACTTTGAGCTGCCCTTTATTTTAATTCGCTCTTTTTAAAACATCCCAGTCATTCCCAACTAAGAAATTCATCAAATCATTCGTCGTAGTCAGGCCATCCCAAGTCCAAACCAACAAATCACTTGGGATAATAAAATTTTGCACAATTTGATTTGCCTAAGCTTGTAAAAATTACAAGCTTAGGCAGCAAAGAATAGAGAAAATTAATAAGTCTTCTTTCCTTTTTCTTTCTTCTTATCTTGCTTTTCTTTTGTCGACAATTTCGGCTTAGTTTTTTCTTTGCCTTTATCGTGTCCCTTATCTGCTCCCTTGGCCATAAAACCCTCCTTGAGTTAGTTAAGTCTATTTTACACCCTATAAAGCCCTAGCCGCTACAAATTTTTTATATTTTCGCACCCTCCTTGACACCCCTAAAGCTGCCCCCACCTTATTAAAGGTATGATTGACGAATCTAATGGACAGGGGGATTTATGAATAAGTTTGACTCAGTAGTAGAAGGCTCTTTGGCCATTGCTCAAAGTGAATCGCTCAAGAGAAAAAATACAGATCTAGCACCTGAACATCTGGTTTATGGCCTTATTAATAATCCTCAAAGTTTCTCTTCGAGATCATTAAAGAAATACTCAAAAGATCTTGAAACTCTTATAAAAAGTTTGCCGACAACTAAAAATAAAATTGAAATGGAGCATCTTAAAGCTTCCAGTCAACTTTCTGAATGGCTGACCTATGCATCTTCACACGCCATCCAAAATGGCAGACAAGAAATCACGGAAGCTGACCTTTTAAAGTATATAGCTCAAATAATGCCGCAATTTAAAATTGATTATAACGATCTCAAAACTGAAAATGCAGAAGGATCAACAGAAAAACCAAACTACTTAATTAATCTTAATGAACTGGCCTTAAGCGGTAAGCTCGATCCCGTCATTGGGCGCTCTAAAGAAATTCGCGCCGTCATGGAAATCTTAGGCCGTCGTGGAAAAAATAATCCTGTCTTAGTAGGGCCAGCGGGCGTTGGTAAAACGGCTATCGTAGAAGGTCTAGCTGATGCCATAGTTAAAGGAAAAGTTCCTGATGTGCTCGAAGGAAAGACTGTTTTTTCACTCGAGATGGGTGCTCTCATGGCCGGTACAAAATACCGTGGTGAATTTGAAGAGAGATTGCAAACACTTTTAAAGTTCATTAAAGAGCAAAATGGCCAGGCAATTTTATTTATCGATGAACTTCATCAACTTGTTGGAGCTGGCCGCACTGACGGTGCTATGGATGCAGCTAATTTACTAAAGCCAGCTCTCGCTCGAGGTGAACTACATTGTATCGGGGCAACAACACCAGAAGAATATCAAAAATATATTTTAAACGACTCAGCACTAGACCGCCGGTTTAGAGCAGTACCAGTCGATGAACCAAGCAAGGAAGATGCGATCGAAATCCTCATGGGAATTCGAGAAAAAATGGAGATCCATCATGGAATCAAAATATCTGATCGAGCTATTTACGATGCTGTCTTTTTGTCTAGCCAGTATATCCCTGATAAAAATTTACCAGACAAAGCAATTGATCTTATCGATGAAGCGAGTTCAGCCCTCAAATTATCTGCAGAAGCAATGCCAGCGGACTTAGTTGAATTAGAAGCGGAAATCAGAACAAAAAAAATCTATGCAAAATCTCAATTGAGATCAACTGATATTGAAAAAGATATTATTGAACTTGAATCGAGATTTCATGAAGGAAAATCGAAATGGGAAAAAGAAGTTCTCGCCTTAAAACAAGTCTCTGAAACCAAACTTCAACTAGAGAGATCTAAATTTGAACTAGAGCAAGCTCAGAGAAATCAAGATTACGAAGCCGCTTCAAAACTTAAGTATTCACTCATTCCAGAATTAGAAGCAAAGCTCAATAATTCAACAAATAACTGGGTGCTCACCACTGAGCACATTGCCAATGTCATCTCGAGACAAAAAGGTATTCCAGTTGAGAAAATTTTAAAATCCAAACAAGAACAAATCCTTGAACTGGAAAGCTACTTAAAATCGAAAGTCTTTGGACAAAACGACGCACTTCACGAAATAGCTGAAGTCCTCGTTACGGCCCACGCTGGATTATCTGATCCTACTCGCCCCCTTGGATCGTTCCTTCTGCGTGGGCCTTCGGGCGTAGGTAAAACTGAAACAGCAAAAGCTCTCTCTGAATTTTTATTTGGAAGTATTGATAATTTAGTTCGCTTTGATCTGTCAGAGTTTTCAGAAAAGCATTCAGTCTCAAAACTTATTGGAGCTCCCGCTGGTTATGTTGGATATGATGAAGGCGGTGTCCTAACCGAGGCTATCAGAAGAAAACCCTACTCAGTTATTTTATTTGATGAAGTTGAAAAAGCTCACAGAGATTTCTCTGATATTCTTTTACAAATTTTAGATGACGGTAGGCTTACAGATAATAAAGGACGTACTATCGATTTTAAAAATACGATTATTATTATTACGACCAACTCACAAGACTTAGAAAGTGACTTTAAACCAGAAGTCCTAGGACGATTAGATGCTATGTTGACTTATAATCCTCTCGATACTTCAATCATGGCAAATTTAATTGATAAACAAGTTAAAATGTTAAACGAACGACTTGAGGGAAAGGAACTCACCATTGAATTGGATCAAAAAATGTATGAAGAACTTTCTAAACGTGGTTATGACCCAAGATTTGGAGCAAGACCATTACAATCAGTTTTTGCTCAATTGATCACAAGACCACTTTCTAAAAAGTTGCTTGAGGGAAATCTTAATAAAGGTGTTTTAAAAGCGACTTGGGTTAATCAATCGGTGAGTTTTAGTTAATTTCCCAACTAAACCAACTACCGCAAGCCCAAATAGAAGCGAGATTAAAAAATTTGCAGGTCCACCAGGACCTTTAGGTCCTCCTGAATTTAAATCTATCGTTCCACAGGCACCACCAAGACCACCTATTTTTTTCTCTTCTGGATACAGATAACTAATTCCATCAATATCATCTTGAGTGAGTGTAACTTGTGTTTTTCCAGCAAAGGCAGCGTAATACATTAGAGCAGATTCAGAACTCGAGTGTCCTAAACCAAGAGCGTGACCTAATTCGTGAGCAAAGGTCGTGATGATTTCTGTTCGAGCCAAAGTATCTAATTGAGTAGTTGCTGTATCATTTAATAAAACTCCACCGCGACATCCGGCTGCACTACAAGAAATATTTCCAACTGCAAGAGTTCCTCCTCCAACACCAAATGTAGCAGCGTTTGAACTGCAACCAACAATGATAGTATTTAGAGTCGCTTTTGGAACTGCAGCGGTTAAATCATCTGAGCTGACGTTGACTCCAGCTTGAACACCACCGGTTGATAAATCTAAAGAACTCGTAGGAACTTTGGCCCAAAACTGATTAACGGAATCGATAACCAAAGTTTCCATGCTTGAAGTGGTAAAGCCTGCATTAACACAGTTATTACTACTAATTTTTATCACAATGTTTGAAAGTGGAAACCCGAGACGATCTGGATTTCCTAAAGTCCAAGCTTGAGAAATACTAATAGAGTAAAAAAAGAACGAGCTTAATAAAACCAGTTTTGAAAAATTTCTCATAATTTAATCCAGTTAAAAATAATAATTTAAAGTAAACATATGGGAAACTCTTCTGCGCTTACTGCTTAAAAATCTATCAATAGATAATTGTAATTTAGCTCCGAATTCAGTGGTGACAACTAATTCCCCTGCAAAATCAAGCGAAGCGATATAAGATGTTTTTGACTCTGTTGGTGCATAAAAATCGGCGGTTGAACCACCGTTATTAAGTGTCACTGTCGATCCATTACCGCCAATTTTAGTAATGGTATTAGACAGCCCATAGTGAAGGTAAAAAAATGAGGTGATCTCTTGACTGATATGATATTGAAGAATTATCTCGTTTCTCGATGTGCTATCAATTGCAGAGTACTTTGCGTAACCAATAGCAGGTACAAACGAAAACCCTGGTAATATAAAAGTTAATGGCAAATTTGCACCAACCAGAAGAGTGGGATTAAATTTAAATTTTGTTGTTCCACCAGCATTATCTTGTTGAGCCGTGGCAAAATTTCGTGTCGTGCTACCTATACCAACCCAAAAAGGAGTTAAGCAGAAAGCATTAGTTGATAACAGGAAGGTAATTATAAATAAAAAAATTTTCATGAATAAATAAAAACATCATTTAAAATTTGAGTCAATAAAAAATATTGTACAACAAGAGTTATACGATTATTCTAGTAAAGAAAAATTGTAAAAAAGAGGATCATTATGAAAAAAATTTTACTATTAACAATACTATTTTCTCATCAACTTTTTGCTGAAGAGTATGCCGCTCTCACTTTGCCAACAGTCACTCTCGAAGGTGAGGTTGGTGGACGTCTTGATGGAACGGCTTGGAGTTCAAATGAAATTAAAGAAAAATTTTTTGTTCTTTTTTACGTCGACCCAGATGAAAAAGATTTAAACGAACCCACTGCTGATCTTCTAAAGAAAGAACAATTTCCTCTAGAGCAATATGGCTCGATCGGCGTTATTAACATGGCCGCGACATGGCTTCCGAATTTCGCCATTGAAGCTTCTTTAAAACAAAAATTAAAAAAATTCTCTGACACTCTTTATTTAAGAGACTTAAAAAAAGTTTTAGTGAAAAAGTGGGGATTAAAAGACGATTCAAGCAATATTCTTTTATTTGATAAATCGGGAAAGCTTTTATTTAAAATTATGGGCAAAGCGACTAATGAAGAATCATTAAGACTTATAAGCATCATTAAAGAACAATTAGCTAAGTAACTTAGGCAAACAACTTATCTAGCGACTCTTGACACCAAGCTTGATCTTCAATCGACAAGCTTGGAAATGTTGCCTTCATCTCATTTCTCGCCATTTCAAAATCGGCATTCTCTTTTAATGACTTATGACCTAATGCCAAGACTTCGCAAGCAAAGAACTTTTCCAAGGGGACATCACCATTTTTTACAATGATCTCTCGGCATAATTTTGCATGAGTTAAACCATCCTGATATTTTTCTGCTTTAAAAAAGACTTTTGCTAAGTGATACTCTGCTCTTTCAACTTCTAACCACGTTCCCGCGAGCTCCCAGTTCGTTCGACTAATCACTGCAGAACGAATCATCAACTGAATCTGGGCCGGCGATAAATGCTCAAGTTCAAGTAAAGCACCAGCAACATTATGTCCCGTAATCGCCAGTGACCTAAAGGCCGGATCTCCACTTGGAAGTTGTGGAAGTAATTCACTACTCATATTTAAAAATTTCTCAGCATTTTTTAAACCACCAAGATTAGCAAGTGCCGAAGCTGTCGTTGCAAGAATTTGGGACTGGTCTGAATTTGAAAAATGATTGATAGCAAATTGAGGATTATTTCCTAATTCTAAAATCGCCTTATAACGACTCATGGCCTCTTTATCTTTTATTGGCGCATTATTTTTTAATTTCTTGATGAGTTCAAGTCCTAAGAGCCAATCACCTAAATGCTCTCCACAAACGTGAACAATAAGATGGGCCATTTTCATGATATCTTCATCTGTTTCCATGAGATTAAAATTTGATTTAATATTGTCTGCAACTGATCTTGGATCTTTTGCGTGATTGAACCATGCTGATTTGATATATTCGCCAAATTTCATATTTTTTATTCCTTCTACGTTATATTTTAATTCTAGTTGACCAATTCTTTTCTGGCAATCAAGTGATAACTTCCTATCTGCCAAATCATAAGAAAGATAAGCATAAAAGGTTTTGAAAGTGGAAGAGAATTGTAACTAAAGCTAAAATTATCTTTATCTTTTTTCTCATACATAATAGCTGTATCATCAGTGAGTTTGGCTCCAAAACCGATCGTGACAGTACCTTTATTTTCTGAAGCTCTTGTTGGATCTTTGGCAACTTTTAAATTTGTCACAGAAAAAACCAACATAAATAATAAAAGCGCAAAAGTTGAAAGATAAGCAAACTTCGCCGCATTACCTGCGACCACAACTTCTCTTTCATCACGTTCTTGAATACCAGCAAGTTTAGCCATAAGAATATCTCTAAAAATTTTACTAAAGAGCATCTTTGTTACTATGTAGAGTAAGTCTAAAACCCACGCGATAAAAAACCATCCAAAAATATCCCAAAATCCCCCATTTAAATCAGCTGGATTAGCGGCTCCCTTAAACTCCAGCGAAGCCCACACCATAAAGGTGATAAAAATAGGGCTCGTAAAAACAAAATAGTAAACAGCATATCGATCAAAGCGATTAAGATTTTTCATTGAGTTCTTCTCCAATTTTAAAAATGTCATGAATATTTTTTTCGAAATAAAGACTGAGCCTAAAAGCGAGTTCTAAAGAGGGATTGTAATTTCCTTTTTCTAGGGCATTAACAGTCGCTCTTGTCACTCCAACAAGTTCAGCTAATTCTTGTTGAGTGATTTTTTTTTCTGCTCGCAACACATGAAGGTTATTGTTAAAAACAATTTTTGATTTCAAATTTCCCATAAAAACAAAGTCTCCTAGATGTAAAGTAAACTATACATCAGACAAATAAATGTCAAGTAAATCATACTTTTAGTCCATTTTACTTAACATAATAAGTACTTTCAGAAACTTATGATCAGAAATTAAACTTCTCAAATCCTTCACCGTTAAAGAAAGAATGAATATGAAACAAACATTTAAACGACTTAGTGGACCACTCATTCTTTATACTTTTTCAATTATAGGATTAATTAATATCTTATCGAGTACAGATAATTTGCATTTTAGTTTGGGAAAAATTCAAGATGCTAAACTTGAAGTGCCTACGAATCCTTTATTAATAAAATTAGGTCATTTTTCATCAGGAAAATTTAGTTATTACACCAAATGGAATTATGAGGGTGAATCCATTGGCCCACTACCTGTAGATTTAGAAATTAAGAACTCAAAAGGTGAAATACTCATAGCTTCATCCCAAACAAATAGTGAAAAAGATTTTATAGTTAATTCTCCGGATGAATTAAATGCAAGTGTGAAAATATTAGATTTTAGTGGTGTAAGTGGGGCTGAAGCAGTTCTTGTTATTTCGCCAGAAAAAACGTGGTGGGGAGTCATAGTGATACTCTTCTCATTTTTGGGAATGGCATCTGCAACTCTTTGGATATTTGGTATTGCAATTCGCTCCCTAATTGCAAAATGGAAGAAAAGAGCCTGAAAATTATTTAATTGCTCCACTTCCGTTCAGAAGTAATTATTAAATTTCGAGCTTTTTGGGCACGCTTTGGTGAGCGCTCAATTCCAAAGGCATCAAGCCCTACAAAATTTGCGGCGGCCAGCATGGCCCCTTCTCCACAAAAAGGATGAATAATTCTTCGAGACTTTGTTTCTTTTTTTATAAACTCGGCGATCATAAGACAGTTTTCTAATCCCATTCCTCTCACCCAAGTTTTTTCTCCCAAATCTCCAATGACATCTGGAGAAGATTTAGACATGTCGTGAAGTTTTACATTTTTAGAAAAGCATAAAATATGAGAGTAAGCTGGTTTTCCAAATGTCGCAATATTGGGAGGTACACGGCAAACAATTTTATGCCAGAGTAAAGAGACACCGAGTTCTTCAGCAGCTTTTGAGACCAGATAAGCTTTATCAACCCACGTTCCTTCATATTTAATATCTGATTGATAAAAAATTGTGACACCATCATCAGGGCAACGAGACATGATGAGACTTGCTGTCTCACAAAACCATTTTTTCCAATCAGCTAGGCTTATATTATTAAACTCTGAGATATCTGGCATAGAGGCCACAAAAGAATTTCCTTCGAATGTAGATTTATCTTGAGACTTGAGCCACAAGATAGCGTCGTCCGTTAAGACATCTCTATTTGAATTATTTTCCATAGACTAATTCACCAGCGACATAGACTGCCTTGGTTGTTCGGTCATCCCCCAAGGTCATGAGAACAAATAATTTCTCTTCTATATCTTTACAATAATCCATTCTAAAATCTATAAGGGACGTCGCTTTGCAATCTAAGACGACAATATCTGCTTCCATACCGACTTCAATTGAGCCAATTTTATCATCGAGATAAAGGGCATTGGCAGCTCCTCTGGTTGCAAGATAAAAAGCTTTTATAGATGATAAAGAATAGCCTTGGAGTTGAGCAATTTTATAAGACTCATTCATGCTTTGCAGTTGAGAAAAACTAGTGCCGGCTCCAACATCTGTTGCCAGTCCAACTCTTACCGGAAATTTTCCTGTGAGGGATTTTTCAAAAGGAAATAATCCGCTTCCTAAAAATTCATTTGATGTTGGACAATGAGAAACAGCTGCACCGGCCTCATGCATTCTTTGCCATTCTCTATCTGTTAAATGAATTCCGTGTCCGAAAATTGCACGCTTTCCTACCAGACCATAACTATCGTAAACATCGAGATAGTCTTTGTGAGCAGGGAAAAGACTTTTTACCCACGCTATTTCATCGAGGTTTTCTGAAATATGAGTTTGCATGTAAACATCTTTGTATTCATTCCATAAACTGCCAGCGAGAGATAATTGCTCAGGGCTTGAAGTGGGAGCAAAACGTGGAGTGATGGCATAACTAAGTCGCCCCTTATTGTGCCATTTATTAATGAGGGCCTTAGAGTCGTCATAAGCACTTTGAGCTGTGTCTGTGAGAGCAGGTGGTGCATTTCTATCCATCAAAACTTTTCCGGCAATCATGCGAAGATTAAATTTTGAAGCCTCAGTAAAAAGAGCGTCAACAGATTGAGGGTGAACTGTACAATAAACAGCAGAAGTTGTTGATCCTGCTTTTAAACTTTCTTGGATGAAAACTTTGGCCACTTTTTCGGCGTGATTATAGTCAGAAAAATTTTGTTCGGCGATAAATGTATAATTATTAAGCCAGTCAATAAGTTGCTTACCGTACGCTCCAATAATTTGCGTTTGAGGGTAATGTATATGAGTGTCGATAAAACCAGGCATGATGATGCCATTTTTGTGATGATCAACTGATGCACCTTCAGGTATAAAATCTTTCAAACTGGAATAAGGACCAATTTTTTCTATTTTTCCATCTTGTATAAAAATAAGCCCATCATTTTCATAAAAAAGTGCAGAAGCATCTCCATTAATAAAAGGATTATTTTTGAAACTAACGATAGTTCCTCGAAGTATTTTTATTGAGTTTAAATTTTCCATAAGTCATTTTACTGAATTTAGTTAAAGCTGAACAGCCCTAATAACTCCTTGTTAATCCTAAATGATAAATAAAAATGGCACTTCGGCCGACTAGATTTTCGACAACAACCATGGAAATCTTTCACGTTTTCTAATTCAGACTAGAAATGGTGTAAACTAGGTTCACTCATGAAAACGACCCTGCAAAAAATATTTTTTGTTATGCTTATTGCTTCAGCTTTGTTTGCTCAAGGTTGTTCGACTGCCTCTAAAAAACCAAAATTAAAATCTAAGTCCTATTTAGAAAAATTAGGAAACTTTGATAAAGTTTATATTCCCAACAATGCCCCTCTTATTTCTCATATGATTTCTATCGTCCAACCAGAGCTAGAAATAAATACCAGAAATAAAATTGCTAATGATATCCACTTGGCCATTACAAAGTATAAGGTAGAGCCTCAGATCATGGTGGCCTTAATTGATACTGAAAGTGATTTTAAGTACGATAAAATTTCAACAACTGGGGACCTTTCTTTGGCCCAAGTGAATGTGGATGTCTGGAATGTTGAATTTAAAAGAATGAAACAACCTTTGATTGACACTGAAAAACTCACGTCTGAAGATCAATCATACGCCATGGAAGTGATGGCCAATATTCTTTCTATTTTAAAAAAGAGACATCTTGAAAAAGATAGACGTTGGTATGCACGCTATCACTCAAATACGAAAAGATATAAAAATGATTATCTCAAGAAAATTGAAGTGAGAATGAAACTTCTCAGCGACTCACAAAAATTAAGTGAAATGACTAACGTTGCAGTCAATGAAATTTTTCGAAAACCAATTAATAGAAATTAACGATTCCCATTATAGTCATCATTCGTTTTTGCCATAGGCTTAAGATCTTTAGGCCCTGCAATTTTTAAAGTCTCACCATACTCGCGACGAAACATTTTTTTAATCGATGTTTCACTCTGAGCAGTTAATCTGAACTTATCAAGAATTTGTAATTGATCAGCACAACGGACACATATCCATTCAGCATCAGTCGTAGGATTTCTATGTTTATATTGTTCAACATCAGGGCACGTTGATGAACAATGGTCACAAAAATTTCTTCGCACTTGGTGAATAACAGTTTCAGTTAAGTGTTTTTTAGCAACTTTTTCGCGTTCATTTTGCTTCTTAACTGGTTTAGCCTCCACTGTCGGCTTAATCCCTGCTTTCAACATTGCGTCTTTTAAACTACCCATAAATCTCTCCAGTGCCATTTTTGTGTACCTATCTTAGCCATTTGTTAAAGTTTCTTCAAGTGGGTATTTGGTCAATTTAATTGATTAAACTGGATTAATTCTTTCAAAAACGACCTTTACAGAAGAGATGCATCTCAATAATCTAATACCCTATGAAATACGTCATCGAAACAAAC
>JAYSPR010000134.1:0-6513 GCA_043721975.1 Bacteriovoracaceae bacterium | reverse complement strand
TAATTGTTCCGCCAAAATATGGTGAATCATTAATATTGGTAATAAATTCCCCAATACCTCTAGGCGTGTAAGATCCACCCTTTATTGTCACATCATTTTTATCATTTATCGACATTGACTCAAACCAAACATCTTCCGGTATACTTCTAGCTATTTTTTCCAGAACCTTCTTGGGATTGGTCCTATTTTTTAAGATCTCATCGACTTGCCTTGACCTTTGCTCTAGCTTACTTACTTGTCCCTTGAAGGCATCTACCTGGACTTTAATATTCTCATCTTTTTTGACAATCGCTTTTAACTTATCGTTCTCAGCAACCATTTGATCAATTTCAATTTTAATATTTTCAATTTTTGAATCAAACAAGATTGAATTAGTTATTCCTGGAACATAGTAAATGGCAATCGCCAGCCCTAACATTTTTAAATTAACTGCATTAAGATCGATCCCCAAAACAACAGGGAGTAAAAATGGCCTCTTTTTTTCGAGTAAGTTGAGCTTAATCATTTTTGCTAAAGATCCTCATTGCAAGCCCAATGGCACATACTCCACGACTTGAAAGATCACTCATCACTTCTTCACTTATATTATTTTGATTATATGTCATTTTATCTAGTGGATTAAGAATCTGAACTTCTGTTTCGAATAATTCCTGTAATGCCTCTGCAAGACCATTAATTTGTGAACTTCCTCCAGTGATAACGCATCCATCGAACTCTTCTTCAGAGGTTGAGCTCGACCAAAAATCTACAGTTTTCTTTAATTCTGAGAAGAATGTATCGAGAACCTGATTAATCAAATCAACAATTTCTTCAGGAATATTTCCTTTTCCATCACCATAGATTTTTAAACTTTCTGCCTCTTCGTAACTGACCCCCATCTGACGCTGAATTTCTTCAGTTATAGTCAGACCGCCAATATTAATTTCCTTAAAAAAAACAAGAATACCATTCTTACAAATCATAAAATTTGTTTTCTGGGCACCAAGATCCATCAAGATCCAAGTTTTTCCTTTTGACATGGCAGACTCGCCCATTACATATTCAAAAACATTAAATACTGCAGCCGGATTAAGATCAACTACCTTTACTTTAACATTTGCTCTTTCAACTAAATCTTTAAAAGTTGCGAGAACAGTTTTTTTGACTGCTCCAACAATAATATCGAGTCCTCCACCAGAATTTTCGCCAACTACACTATAAGAAATATTTCCTTCATCGAGTGGAAAAGGAAGATATTGTTCTGTTTCCCAAGTCACTTGATCTTCTACTTCTTCAGCTAAGCCCCCAGCAATTTGAAGTCTTTTAATCAAAGTATTCGGACCAGACAACCCCAAGCAAACTGTTTTCAAACTAGAATTTAAATCTTTTAAGCCTTCTTGAAGAATTGAAAGAAGTTCATCTTCTTTTTGAATTTCATCTTCAATAACAGTTCCGTCTGGTAAATTCTTACTTACAAACTTATTAACTTTATAACTTCCATCTGAAAGTTTTGTTACATCAGCAAACTTGATAGCACTCATCCCAATGTCAATTCCTATAACCCCAACAGTGCTTGGAGCTAATATGTCATTGATCTGGTCTTGAATGGCACTTGTTAAATTTTTTAAGTCCAAAATATTCCATCATTTTAAGTTATTCATAATTATACATTTATTAAATAACTCTGATCAAGGAATATATGAGATTAGTGTAGCAAAAGTCTCTGATAAAAAGATTTGGAATGCCCCTACGATAATAATGAATGGCCCAAAGGGAATTGGATTTTCTTTCTTCATTACTTTTGTAGCAATCATAAGCAATCCCACAACGGCTCCCAGGAAACAACTTAGAAATATATTTTGCATAATCCCTACTGGGCCAAGGTATATTCCCAACGCTCCATAAAGCTTAATATCTCCTCCCCCTAAACCGACTTGTCCCTTTAATTTATAAAAAATCCAACTTACAGCAAGTGGAAATCCCAACCCTAAAATTCCTCCAAGCAGCCAAAAGCCTACAGGCTTATTTAGTATTGAAATGAAAAGAAAGAGAACTACCAAATAAATGGTGATTGAGTCTGGAAGTATTTGATGTTTTAAATCAACAATAAAGTGAACCACAAAACAACAAAAAACAGAAAAAAAGAAAAAGAAACTTAACAATGAATTATTATCAATATTTTTAGGTGAGATCATATAAGCAAAAAAGGCTACGAGAACTTCAATAAATGGATATAAGAGCGAAATTCTAGTTCTACAGTTCGAACATTTTCCCCTTAAGAATACATAACTCAAGAGTGGTATATTTTCATACCATAAAATAGTTTTTTTACAACTCGTACAAGAAGAGCGAGGAAAAGCGATATTAATTCCAAGCGGTAATCTATAGATTAAAGCATTGAGAAAGCTACCGACTAATAGTCCGAACAAAGTTGTAAATATCAACAATATTGATTCCAATCTTAATCCAGATTTTTTTGTTTAAAAATTAAAATTACTATAGCCGACAATGAGAAAATATAAAAGCAAGAATAGACTTGAGTATTTAGTAAGTATTTAAGTGGTATTGATTGATTATAAATAACATAATCTTTGAGATTAAGTCTATAAAGATTGGGAAGTATCATAGAGGATATCTTTACTGTAGTGCTTAGTAATGGCGAAATTTTCGTGAACACAATTTTAGAAGTTTCATTTAAAGCATGACCAGTGATAAAAATACACATTGAAAATAATACCGAAAGTGTTGTGTTAGTTAATAGTGAAAAAAGCACTGCAAAGATAAGTACTATAAATGCTTCTATAAAAGAGAAATAGATTGTCCATACGAATAAATCGTTAAAACTACCATTGTAGTAGAGATAGAGGAAGATACTTAAAAATCCTAACAAGAAAGTATTAATTAACAAAAATGCCGAAAGTCCCAAAATTTTGCCAAATAAAAATGACGATCTTGAAATTGGTCTTGATATGATCATGTATATAGTTCTTTGATCGATCTCTCTACTTAATAATGTAGTTCCAATAAATATCGCAATTACTAAATTAGACAGACTCATGATTCCAAAACCTACGTCTAGAGCAATTTTCCCAGGAGCTCCATAAGTAAACTCTGATGCAACTAAGCTAATTACGACCAACCCCAGTGCTAACATTACAAGACTAATCATCAGTTTACTTCGGTAAACTTCTAAGAAAGTATATTTAGCAACAATTGTTAAATTTTTCATTTTTTTATTTTATATATTATTTCTTCTAAACTCTGTTTGTTTTTTTCAAGGCCTAAAATATTAATTTGTGAATTTATCATTTCTTTTAGTTTAGAATCTTTATTTCTTTCTTCAATCATCGCAGATTGAATTTTTCCATCTTTTTCATAAGTCAGTAAATACATGTCATTAGAATTTTTTAGAACTAGATCCTCAATACTACCATCATAAATGAGTTTACTTTTTTCTATAAAAACAACTTTTTGACAAATTTCTTCAACATCTGAAACTATGTGGCTGCTAAAAAATATTGTTGTTCCGTTATCGTTTAATTCTTTTAGAATTTTTTTAAAATCTCTCCGGCCAATTGGATCTAGACCAGACAATGGTTCGTCCAATACTAAAAATATCGGTCGGTGAATGAGTGCACTTATAAAACCTAGACGCTGTTGCATTCCCTTTGAGTAACCACGAATATGGCGATCTAGAGCATGATCAATCTGAATTTTCTCTGACCATTTTTTTATCAAGGTATTAATTTCATTTTTAGATGTATTACTGATAGACCCACTATATGTTAAAAACTCACGACCTGTCAGATGCTGGTACAGGTAAGCCCTTTCTGGAAGATAACCTATTCGTGATTTTATTTCAGATTGAGTGCTTCCTAATAAAGTTCGGTCGAATTGGATATTTCCTGAATCTGGTCTACTGAAATCCATCAAGCACTTTATTAATGTTGTTTTTCCAGCTCCATTGGCCCCTAAAAACCCAATCAGATCCCCGTGGTTAATTTTAAAACTAACATCCGACAAAGCAAAAAACTCTTTTTCCCAAAAATTATTTTGAAATTTTTTCGATATATTTAAAAACTCAATCATAATATAATATTATATATGAACATAAGAAATAGTAAACACTTAAGCAATTTGCTACTGATCTTTACGGCCACTATGGGCTTAGTATTTTGTAATATTGTCACCAGAGATTTTGAGAAGCCATTTATTTTTATTTCGAAACAAAATAGTAGTGTAAATTTAGATAAGAAATTTTTGAACTATTTCCACTTGGGACAAAAAAGGTTGATCTCTGCTTTGTTTTGGGTTTCTACAATTTTAGAAAGTGATGTCGAACATTATAAGGGAAAAGACCTAAACTCTTGGATGTTTCTTCGTTTTGAAACAATTTCTTTATTAGATCCGAATTTTTTAGAAACATATTCTTTTGGTGGTCCATATTTGTCTATAATAAAGGACGACATCGAAGGAGCTTCACAAATTTACAAGAAAGGAATTGCAATCTACCCACAAAATTACCAATTGCTTAAAAATGCCGCTTTCCATTTTCACTTTGAAGCAGAAAATTATATCGAATCATACAAGGTTTTAAATTTACTTAAAAAAATTCCCAACATCAATCCATCAGTTTTATCATCTCTTGCTCGAATTGAGTCCAGTAAAGGTAATTTGGAAAGTGCCTTCACTCTTTTACTTGATATCTATAATCAACTTAAGGAAAAAAATAACCCATTGGCAGAAAAAATTTTTAATGATTTGTATTCTATCAAAGCAGAGCAGGACTTAAACTGTTTAAATTCTCTTTCAAGTGAATGTAAAAAAACTGACCTATTAGGACAGAGTTATATAAAAAGAGCTGATGGAAAATATTATGCAGTAAAACAATGGCTTCCATATAAAATCAAAAAAAGAAAGCGTAGTACTGATGAAGATAAGAAGTAGGTTATTGTTAAATAACCTACTTTAGAAATTTCTTATAAGTCGACTGTGCTATTAACTAATTTTTTACCTTCATTAATAGTCCATCTATCCCAAATAACCGAGCCAGGTGCAATATTACCTGAAGCCCCTGCAATGAAAGTCGATGACGTAGGTGCTGTTGAAGTAATTTCAGCGGCCGTTGGCAATAAAGCGGCAGCTGCACTGTTTGCTTTTAAGTGATCTGTAGTAGCAGCGTTTCCATCGTTAGGTACAATCGCAAAAGCTGCCGCAGTACAACTAGCCGCGTTTCCAGATCGAGCTACTACAATACCCTGTGAGGTAGCTTCGTTAGCGCTAAAGCCAACGATATAGTATCCCTTCGGTGGAGTATCATAACCTAAATCACCTATACAGGTTGCGAATGTGTCATAGTCAGTCTGCGAGCCAACCTCAGTAGAATAAACAGCTGCCAATTGAATTTTAGCTTCAGATTGTTTTGATTTCGCTTGGTACTTTTTGAAATTCGGAACAGCTATGGCAGAGAGTATACCAATGATTGCGACAACAACCATGAGCTCGACCAATGTAAAACCCTTATTATGATTTAATATTTTTTTCATAAGTATTCCTGATTTAATATTTATTTTAAAGAGAATAACCAGGATCAAAGTTTAGCTTTGATCCTGGCCATTAATTGTTAAAGGTCAACAACTGCATTAATTAAAGTTTTTGATTGATTAATTGTCCATCTGTCCCAAATGACTGATCCTGGAGCGATATTTCCAGATGCTCCTGCCATGAAAGTAGTTGATGTTGGCGGAGTAGAGTTAATTTCAGCAGCAGTTGGCAATACAGCAGCAGCTGCACTGTTTGCTTTTAAATGATCTGTAGTCGCAGCGTTCCCATCGTTAGGAGCAATCGCGAACACACCTGCTGTACAACTAGCCGCATTTCCCGAACGAGCAACAATTATACCTTGTGAAGTTGCTTCAGTCGCACTGAATCCAACAATGTAATAACCTTTTGGTGGAGTATCGTAACCTAAGTCACCCAAACAAGTTGCGAATGTATCGTAGTCTGTTTGTGCTCCAACTTCAGTAGAATAAACAGCTGCCAATTGAATTTTTGCTTCAGACTGTTTTGATTTAGCTTGGTACTTTTTAAAGTTAGGAACTGCAATCGCAGAAAGAATACCGATAATCGCAACAACAACCATTAACTCGACGAGCGTGAAACCTTGGGAATTTTTCAGTAACCTCTTCATAGAAACTCCTTGAATTGTATCAGAATTAAGATCTGATATTTTTAATATTTACATCCACATAGATGATGCATTAAGAGCATCTGCTATGATTCAATAAAACTTAGTATTCTCATTTTAAGCGCAAACTATAAAAATTGCTGAAATTATTTAAGATAAAAATTTTCCTAAAAATTCTTACTAGTTACAAAAATACCTTAAGCTCCCGCCGACATGAACATTGGCAAATACATGGCAACTAAAATGGCCGCTATAGCTCCACCCAGTACAACAATAATAATAGGTTCAATCATTTTTGTCATAGATCCAATCAGTTGATCCACCTCATCCTCAAAAACCTCTGCAAC
>JAYSPR010000133.1:0-27092 GCA_043721975.1 Bacteriovoracaceae bacterium | reverse complement strand
TAACTTCGCCACAGCTGTTAAAGACAACAAACTTTCTGATGATCTAGTAAATAAAGGAATCGTCCTGACTATATCACCACAACTTGATGTCACTTACACAAGCTTTAACTACGACAATAAACTTTTTCACAACGCGAACCTACGTCGTGCGATGTACTTAGCTTACGATGAGAAAAAAGCGAACGAACTTTTCTATAACAATACTGCTTTTCCAGCTCAATCAATTACACCTCCAGGAATTGCTGGAAATAAACCTGATTACAAAAATCAGTGGAAAGGTCCTAATGTTGAATTAGCTAAAAAGACTCTAGCACTTGCTGGTTATCCAGAAGGAAAAGGTCTTCCTGAAATTATTTACGACATTCCAGATTCAACAACATCTCGCCAGATGGGTGAGTACTTCCAAAAGCAAATGGAGCAAATTGGAATTAAAATTAAAATTGCAGCTTCTCCATGGCCAGAATTTCAAGCTAAACTTAAAAAGAGATCTGGACAAATGTTCGGTATAGCTTGGGGTGCAGATTATCCAGATGCTGAAAACTTTCTTCAGCTTTTCTACGGACCAAACTCAGCTCCAGGGGCTAACAGCTCAAACTACAACAATCCTCAGTTCAATAAAGATTTTGAGACTGCTGTAAAAATGCAAGATTCTCCTGCGAGAACGGCCCTTTATGAAAAATTAAACCAATACCTAGCTGAAGAAGCCGTGAGTTTATTTGGTGTTCACCGCCAAGCTTACACTCTTCAACAAGGGTGGCTGAAGAACTACAGAGCTAGTGATCTTCACCACGATAGCATTCAATACTTAAATATTGATTCAGCTAAAAAAGAAGAATTTTTAAAGAAATTTTAATTCATCTTTTATATTTAATTTAGGTTTTTAAAAATGAATTTATATTCTTATATCATTCGCAGACTCCTCTACGTAATCCCAGTATTACTAGGAGTCTGTTTAATTATTTTTATTATTTTTAACGTCGTTGCTCCAGATCCAGCATTTCTTCTCTTGGGAAGACATGCAACGATAGAGCAAATCGCCTCTCTTCACCATGAACTTGGAATGGATAGACCCTTACTGGTTCAATATATTGAGATCGTAAAAAGTGCTTTTACTTTTGATTTTGGATATTCGTGGTCTTCTAAGCAACAGATTTGGGAAATGATTAAGGCCGGGGCCGGTCCGTCGCTTACAATTACATTTCCACTCTTTATTATTTCAAACGTTCTTTCCATTTCAATAGCCTTATTGGTCGCTTTTTATCGCGGTAAACTTATTGATAAAGTCGTTCTACTTGTTTCAATTGCCATGATGAGTATCCCAAGCTTGGCCTACATCCTTTTTGGTCAATGGTTTTTCGCGGCTTATTTAGGCTGGTTTGAAATCGCTGGTTATGAACCAGGCTTTCCAAACTTCATTCCTTATACACTTCTCCCTGTGCTTCTTTATGTGGCCATTAGTTGGGGACCTGATACAAGATTTTATCGTGCCGTGATTCTAGACGAAGTTTACCAAGACTACGTGAGAACAGCTCGAGCAAAAGGCGTGGGAGAGTTATCAATCATGTTTAAGCATGTTCTTAAAAATGCCATGATTCCGATTCTGACTCAGATTATTCTTCAGATTCCTTTTTTAATTCTGGGATTATTACTCGCGGAATCTTTTTTTAGTATTCCAGGCTTAGGTGGAATAATTATTAAAGCCATCAACACAAGTGATTTTCCAGTTATAAAAGCGATGACAATTCTAAGTGCGATTGGATTTATACTCTTCGGTGTTATTACAGATGTAATGTACACTTTAGTTGATCCAAGAATGAGACTTAAGTAGGGAAATGAGAAAATGACAACAGCAACTGAAACTGGAACGATGCCGCTTGCAAGACCTGAAAGAAGAAAGGCTCCACGGTCTCTATGGCAACATGCTACTCATACAATTTTAACTGATAAGCTTGCATGTACTGCGCTTATTATTGTCGCTGTTTATTTTTTAATAGCGATCCTTACTTTTGTAGGTGTCTTGGCTTCTAATTGGAATGTGGAAGTTGCAGCTGCTTATTCGCCACCAAGTTTAGATAATATTTTTGGAACAGATTTTCTAGGGCGTAGTGTTTTTTTAAAAACGATTAAAGGAACTGAAACGGCCATTGCTATAGGTTTATCAACTTCAGTGATTGCCTTAATTATTGGAACTACCTTAGGTGCTATCGCGGGCTATTTTGGTGGAATCGTCGATGAAATCGTTGTTTGGTTTTATACGACTTTTTCAGCGATCCCATTCATTATGTTGTTAGTTGCTATTGCTTTTATCATGGGAAAAGGAACATCAACTGTTTTTATCTCTCTTGGTGTAACAAGCTGGGTTGGCTTATGTCGTATCGTTCGTGGTGAAGTCATGAAACACAAAGACCGCGAGTACGCTCACGCTGCCACGGCAGTTGGTGCTGGTCACATGAGAAAAATCTTTAAACATATCTTGCCAAATATTTCTCACGTTTTAATCATCAACTTCTCACTCACATTTGAAGCGGCGATTAAATCAGAAGTTATTCTTTCTTACTTAGGTCTTGGTGTTCAAGGACGTCCAAGCTGGGGAACAATGATTGATGACTCGAAATTGGAACTTGCTCGTGGAGTGTGGTGGCAGCTGGCAGGGGCAACTCTTGCAATGTTTATAATTGTTCTCGCATTTAATATTTTAGGAGACGCTCTTCGTGATGCTCTCGATCCAAAATTGAAAGGGAAATAAAATGGCTGATAAAATTCTCGAGGTCAAAGATCTCGTCGTTGAATTTAAAACTGATCGTGGAACTATCAAAGCCGTTAACGGCGTAAACTTTGATGTTTATAAAGGGAAAACAGTCGGTATCGTCGGTGAGTCGGGATCTGGTAAATCAGTTTCTGCTCTAGCGATTATGGGTCTTATTCCAAGCCCTCCTGGGAGAGTAGCCAGTGGACAAATTCTTTTTAATGGAAAGAGTTTGGTTAATATGGAGCCAAGTGAAATGAGAAAAATTCGTGGGAATAAAATTGCCATGATTTTTCAAGAGCCGATGACTTCATTAAATCCAGTTTTTACGATTGGAAATCAAATTGAAGAAGTTATTGAACTCCACCAACCGCAATTATCTAATAAAGAAAGACAAGCTAAAGCGGTTGACATGCTTCGTCTCGTAGGAATTCCTTCTCCTGAAGCAAGAGTGAAAGAATACCCTCACCAACTTTCGGGTGGGATGAGACAAAGGGTCATGATTGCGATCGCGCTTTCATGTGAGCCAGATATTTTAATTGCTGATGAACCGACAACCGCTCTCGATGTAACGATTCAAGCACAAATTTTAGAGCTCATGAAAAAACTTCAAAAAGAATTGGGTATGGGAATTATTCTTATTACTCACGACCTTGGAGTTGTCGCTGAAACTTGCGACACTGTTGCGGTTATGTACTGTGGACAAATTGTTGAAGCAGCCGATGTTAAAACACTTTTTAATCATCCAAGGCATCCTTATACAAAAGGTTTAATGAATTCTATTCCTTCTTTTGATTCAACTAGTGGTCACAAGAAAGAAAGGCTTCAGACTATTGAAGGTATGGTTCCTTCATTGTTTGATCTTCCGAAAGGATGTAATTTTCAAGATCGTTGTTCGAAAGTAACTGAGCATTGTCGTGGATCACAAGGTGAGCCGACACTTCGGGCAATGGAAACAGGCCATACGGCCGCGTGTTTTAATCCTCTAAACTAAATAAACTCTAAGGAAAGAGAATATGAGTGAATATCTATTAGAAGTTAAGAATCTTTGTAAAACCTTCCCGATTAAAGGGGGACTTTTAGGACGTGAAGTTGGAGCAGTGAGAGCTGTAAACGAAGTCAGTTTTAGAATTAAAAAAGGTGAAACACTTGGATTGGTTGGAGAGTCTGGTTGTGGAAAAACAACTTTAGGCCGATCAATTTTAAGATTAATTGAACCAACATCAGGAGAAATTCTTTTTAACGGAAAAAATATTGTTAACTTTACTCCAAGTGAAATGAGAGCGGTGAGAAGAAAAATGCAAATCATTTTTCAAGATCCTTATGCTTCTTTAAATCCACGCATGACGATTGGAGATATTCTTTCTGAGCCGATGGACATCCATGGTCTTCATACAAAAAAAGAAGAAAGAAAAGCAAGACTCTTAAAACTACTCTTGCAAGTTCAACTTCCACCAGATGCACTTAATAAATATCCCCATGAGTTTTCAGGTGGGCAAAGACAACGTATCTGTATTGCAAGAGCTCTCGCAGTTGAACCAGAATTTATAGTTTGTGATGAACCAGTTTCAGCACTCGATGTTTCTGTCCAGGCCCAAGTTGTGAATCTTTTGATGGATCTTCAAAAAGAACTAGGACTCACTTATCTATTTATCGCGCATGATTTAAAGGTTGTTGAGTATATTTCAAATCGTGTTGCGGTTATGTATTTAGGCAATATGGTAGAAGTTGCTGAGTCTAGTGAGCTTTATGGAGATGCGAAGCACCCTTATACTAAAGCCCTTTTCTCGGCTATTCCTCATCCAACAACTGAAGGACGACATGACCGTATTATTTTAGAAGGGGATATACCAAGCCCAATGAATCCACCGAAGGGATGTCACTTTAATCCAAGATGCTGGAATGCTAAGGATGTTTGCCGTGAAACATTCCCGACTCAAACACATCACTCAGATACTCATATGTATCGTTGTTATAATCCTATTACAAAATAAGTATCTTTTAAAATTACCTGCATAGAAAGCCTCAGTGATCTGAGGCTTTTTTTATTTAAATTTCATCAATCAATTCTTGAAATTACCGAATAGATTACAGAGAGAAACCTTTGATTATTCAAGGATTCGTGTGGAATTGACTTCGATGATGCTAGAAAATTATTTGCTCGCACCGGGTGATATTTTTTGGCAAAAAAAATCTGGAAAAAATGTACTCCTTTCAAAAAAAGGAGATCTGATTAATTTTAGCTTGATTAAAAAGCTAGAAATGAATCGACAAAAACTCTTGCTAGAAAATCAAATCAATTTTGAAATACAAAAACTTTTTTCAAAGCATTTAAGAGAAATGAGATTGGAATTACAAGTTAAAGAAAAAATCGCATTTAGAGAAAAATTCATTGGGAGATTCAGTGCCCATTTTATTGAAGATGAGGCTATTCAGCTAGAGTTAGATTTATTGGCCTGGATGCTTTTTTCTGATTTTTCTAGAGAAGAAGCAATGAGTTTTACAGACATCGATAGTGAAATTTTTAAGAGGCATTTAAGTGTAGCGAGCACTTATACTTTCTGTGCACTGTTATTGGGTTACTACGACTCGAGATTTTTAACAGGTCTATTTACCAAAACACTCAGAAGCTTAATGAGCATTGGAAAAAAATTAGAATCGGGAATAAATAGAGAAAGGCTAGAAAATTTAAATCAAAAGGAAACATTTAGCTTCGTTGATTTAGAGGAAATTAAAAAAGTAGAAGAAACAGAAAATTTATTATTTTCAGGTTTTTTTGAAAGATATGACGGAACAGGCCTGTCTCATACAAACATTAGGGAAATGATTGATTTAGAAATTATTCTTATCGCGATTAATCGCCATATGAATTTTAACAAAAGGTCAGATCGAAATTTTTTTAGACAGTTAATAAACAACGAATTTAAGTGTGACCAAAAGTTAACAGCACTTATTATGAAAACATTATTAGAGCGAGACAAAGGTATTGTCCAGATTATTGGATTAGGTTAAAGAAATGACGAGCACTTCTAAAAGAATTATTCTCATGGAGAAGGAGCAATCAGACTCCTTGCTGGGACGTTTTTTTAAAGAGCAAGGAATTGAGATTCATACTGAGTATATCTTAAGTGAAGTTTATTTATTTGCCGTTGATAATGTTTGCCCTGAAGTTCTTAATCTTCCAAGACTCCAGACACTTGACAAGTTACAGCCGGCTCTGCAGGCGAACGTAAGATGCAGACTCAATCAAGACATGATGATGGCCACACTTGGTAAAAAACTTTTTGAAACTTATTTTAATGAAGTAAAAGAATTTAATATTGTTGAACGTTTTTCAGCTGAGATGAAAAAAGTTATTAATTTTAAAATTCATGAAGCTTTAAATATTGGTTATTTTGTCGATTCGATTATTATAGAAGCCTTTAAGTCCAAGTTTGAAATAGTGAAGCTTCGAAATTATTTAAATAAAGCTTTTATGTACGCGATTGAAAGAAATGAAAACAATGTAGATGATCTCCCTATAAATATCTCATTTTCACATGACAGTGATGCCTTTGCGGTTCAAATTGTGATTAATGTAGAGTCATTTGATGAAAAAAATGAAATGCACTTTTTCACTGATGAATTAACAAAGTATTGTAATTTTTTAGATATTGCTTTTGTTTCAAAAAGAAAACAATTGCATGTTTCAGCTGTAAGCTTTAAACGTGAAAATCTTCAAAATGCTAATGCTTATATTTTTACTGAAATTGGATCTCGTGAAGCGGGCGATTTACCAGATAATGTAGAGTTAATTTCAGGACTGAAATTTAATCAATTAGTTGAATATAAAGCAGCACCTAAAGAAGTGCAGACAGATAAATTTATCCTGGCAAGTAAGATTGCAGATTTTATTATAAGTTATAGACAGACTGAACAAACACCTAAGTCATCAGATGAATTAAAACGTGAAGATATTGAAAGCTACTTAGCTTACTATCCATTGAAAATTAACAGTAGAATTGTTGATTTAGAAATGAAAGAGTTTATTCTGAAACTTGTTAAAAATGAACAACTCTTCTCTAGTGTATTTGATTATGTTAAAAAAATTGCACTTACAAATGATCAAGTTGAAATCTCAGGTCAATCTCTTTTAGAAGTTGATGCTATCCAAGTCATTAAAGGTGAAGTTAGTAAGAAAGAAGATGTGAATGTCATTAGAGGTGGGCCAGTAGAAAAAGAAGCCTTCACGGTCATCAAGGGCAGTGCGAATGAAAAAGAAGCAATAACTGTAGTTAAAGGCTCTAGTGCAGCTAATGAAGATGAAAAAGTAACGATTGTAAAAGGAAGCTCTGAAAATCATTCTGACAAAAATCATAAATTTGTTATTTCAGGAGGGGGTGAAATTCCAGATTATGTTCAGAGAATGGAAGTAAAAAGTTCTCAGACGTCGAATGAATTAGAATCTGATGTTACGATTATAAAATCTGATCCGATTCATTCTAAAAACGATGATGTGATGAAGATTAAATCTTTGTCATCTAATGCGACAGAAGCAAATAATTCAGAGCTAAAAGCTGAAGAGTTAAATCAACAAGCATTCTTCCATATTAAAGACAAATTAGAAATTCAAGTCTCTAAAATGAAAGCTCTGATTGATACGATGAAAATTCAAAATACTAAGCTTAAAGAAGATTTAGCCTCGAAGGATGAGGCTTTAATTTTGTCATCTGTGGGATCGTCTCCGACAGTTTCAACTCCACCCAGTGACAGTCCTGCTCATTCAAAAAAGTTTGAATTGGAAGCAAAAGAAAATATCATGCTTAAAAACTCTCTTGTAAAGGCGATCGAAGTTATAAAGCTCAAAGATAAACAAATATCAAAAGCAAAAACTGATTCAGATATGGCCAATCTTGCAAAAGATTTAAAAACGAAATCATTAGAAGATAAGATTGAATTATTAAAAATAGATTTATCTCGTGCTAAAGACACGGGGCATTTAGATAAATTAAAAGAACTCGAACATGAAAACAGGAATCTTTTATCTCGTCTAGATTTAGCTAAAGGCAAGGTAAGTACGATGAGTGAGAATCTTGAGTCTAAAGACCATGATTCTCTCGTAAAATATGAAAGAGAAATTGAGTCATTGAAGTCAGGCATGAGTGTTGCGCAAGCAACGATTGATCGTTTGAGATCTGAAAAATCAGAGATAGAATTGCGCATGAGTGTTGATAGAGATCTCCTGGCTAAGTACCGCGATGAAAAAGATGTTCCTGGTGGAAGTCCAAAACTTAAACTTGAAATGGCCGAAAAAGATAATCTCATTCACTCTCTAACGCTCGAAAAAAGAACAGCAGAAGATAAACATAAACTTGTGACTATGGAGCTTAAGAAGACTGAGCAAAGGCTAAAATTTGCCATTTCACAGCTTGAAGCATCTACCAAAAAGCGCGATGGAACCGGAGCGGCTGCTCAGAAGTCAGCCGAAGCCTATGCCAAGCAATTAGATTCCGCAAATGCGCGTCTAGTTGATGCTGCTAACGAAGTTACAGATAAGAAAAAAGAGATTTTGAAGTTGAAGCAAGAAAACTCACTCCTTTCACTGAAGTTAACAGACTTAGAGAAAAAAATATCTCAGCTAGAGAAAAAAGCCGCTTAATTTTTCACATTTCCACGATTTTTTCTTGTCAGTTTTAATGAATTTAAGTAAAAATAGTCTCTCAAATCGACGCCCTGCTGGTGAAATTGGCAGACACGCCAGACTTAGGATCTGGTGCGCAAGCGTGGGGGTTCAAGTCCCTCGCAGGGCACCATTCGATTAATCCTCTAATCTAAGTAATCTAATAAATTTATTTCGTAAATGGACAAATTAATGAAACGTCATCTAATTTTTCACGTTTTAAAGTTGCTGGTCTTCCAGAAATTTTTCCAACTTTAATTGGGCGAATACCATTATAAGCAAGAGTTACATTTTCTTTTGTAGTATCAGTTTTTCCTGTGTAGCTAACTGATCCACCAGCATTCATTGGTGGAGGTGTATTTTTTTTAACTTGAACTTTCACTGGTGCTTCATCTGCAACTGGATTTGAGATAACAAGTTGAGCTTGTCCATCTTGTGCTTCTTGAATAAGAACTAAAACAGATTCATTTCTTTTATAAGACTGGCATTTATCCACAGTTTTAAAAACAAGAAGAGATCTTGCTTGGGCCATTGAAATTGTTGTCGTTAAAAGCGCAGCGATTGTTAAGATTTTCATACATCTCTCCTAAGGTTGGTCGTTGGAGAGTGTGTATCACAAAATCAATTTATAAAAAGCAGGACTGCATTTTTTTCATAGGTCATTAGGGAACGTCGTTGAAGGCTTTTTGGGCCGTACCAGCTGCCCATCCCATAATGCTATCAAGCTCAGAAGCACTCACGCCATTGTCAGCTGCATCTTTTTTAATTCGTGCAACATTTTCTGGCTTCGTGATGTCTTCTTTGTAGGCCATTAAATAAGTCTTGATTTGTTCATTAGATGGTTTTGCAGCCGCAGTAGATCTTGTTGTAGCTTGTCCAGCAGCAGTTGCTTCAGCATACGTTGGATAATATTTTTTTGTTTTTTTATCGTAAAAATATCCAGGAGAACAGCCTTGAGTTTCGGCTGTATCGCCTAAGCAAACTCTTACTGAGTTATCTTTATTCTGAGAACCAACACAATTCATTTTCCCATTAGCATCGGCTTCCGGCCACTCCTCGCCAAAAAGACAACTGAATTTCCCTGGAGCGATTTCGGTTATCCTTGGTGTACACATAATTGTCCGATAGCCGTCGTTGGGAGAGCTAGTTGGCAGATAGCCTTCTGGACATTCATCCATTAGTCCTCGGGCAGATTTTGTAGCAGGCACAGGTACATTTCCTGGTGTTACGGTAGAGCTTGAAGCAGATGTTGGCAATGGAACGCAGACTTCGGAACCTGCACGGTTGCCAGTTGAGTTGTGGTACATATACCCAGTAGGACAAGTTAGAATTGTACTTGAACCAGTCACAACTCTTTCTACAGGAATTGCTCCTTCAATTTCACCAGCACTAAATTTTGCTCTCGCACCATTCACCATAGCCGAATTAGTGGCCACATTAGTTACTGCGACACTTGTAGAGACAGGTGGTGTTGAGACTGGGACTACGGCACTTATCAATTTATCTAGAGCATCTATTTGGGATTGTAGAATGGCGATTTGTTGTTTGTATTGAGCCCTGAGTGTCTTGTGTCCTGCCATGGGATCATCTGGTGAGATCACCTCATTTGTTGCCGTAACATTCGCAGCACCAGTACTTGTTGCGACAGCTGCAGTAGCCGCGCCTGAAGAAGCTCGAGTCCCGCTTGCTCTTCGTTGTTGAGCTGCATTTGCGGCGGGCACTTGAATGATCCCTGGAGCGTAGGGACGCGATTGAGCATATAAATTCGAAGTCATGAGCAGAGAAAAAACTATCAGATTAATTTTCACATTATCTCCTAAAGTCATCTATAAAAATAAGTAATCTGTATAATACTATAAATATCAAATAAGACTTAATACCAGCAAATCTAGATATTTTTCAGAGTCCTATTAATGACTTACTAACAATTCTTGAGTTTTCAAACTGCCTCTAATGTAGGGCAATAAGTGAAAAAAGATATTTTTAGTTTATTAATAGATTTATTTCAAACTACTAAATCCACATGATAATATAGGCTGTTTTCTGACTCAAAAGGAGCGGTCCCATGAAAGACTTAGCTAATCAAATTTTTCAAAAAAAATTACAAAGTAATTTAAATTTTACACTCTCAAAAAATTGTGTAGAAACTTTTTTAACCGAAAGTTTATATATCATCATGCCGGGAATGGCCCAAAAAGAATTTAAGGATCCTTCAGTTTTTGAAAAACTATTAATAAAGCACATAGAAGATTTAAGAAAAATATTAAAAATATTAGAGTCAGATGAAAAAATAGATGAAGTCATTTTTCTCTATCAAAATGAATTTTTAAGGCTAATGGAAAAAATTGAATGCGACGCTCGTGCTATTCAAGAAGGAGATCCAGCCGCTGTTTCAGTTTCAGAAGTGTTAATATGCTACCCAGGTTTATATTCAACAGCAGTTTATCGCTTAGCTCATTTTTTTTATAATCAACAAATAAACTTACTGCCTAGAATTTTGTCTGAAATTGCCCACGAAAAAACGGGGATAGACATTCATCCTGGAGCCATTATCGGTGAATCATTTTTTATTGATCATGGGACAGGCATCGTCATTGGCGAAAGTGCAGTGATTGGAAAAAATGTAAAAATTTATCAGGGAGTAACACTTGGAGCATTGAGTGTTGATAAATCACTAGCAAAAATAAAAAGGCATCCTACAATTGAAGATCATTGTGTTATTTATTCTCATGCTACAATCCTAGGGGGAGAAACAGTTATTGGAGAGCACTCTGTCATCGGTGGAAACGTTTGGATGACAAAAAGTGTTGCACCTTATTCAGTGGTTTATCATAAAAGTGAAGTGAAGTTAGATAAAAACAAAAGTGGAACTTTTTTAAATAATCAGGAGGAGTTAAGTTATGAAATATGAAAATGTATTAGAAAGTATTGGAAATACACCAGTTGTAAAAATCAATCATCTATTTCCCAATGCTAATAAGAAAAAAATAAATGTGTACATGAAACTTGAAAAAGCCAATCCGGGGGGGTCCATAAAAGACAGAATTGCTCTCGCAATGATTGATGAGGCCATGAAAAAAGGATTGATAAAACCAGATACAATGATTGTTGAACCAACTAGTGGCAATACTGGAGTAGGGCTTGCAATGGTGGCGGCCGTTAAAGGGCTGCGTTTAACTCTCGTGATGCCAGAAAGCATGAGTATTGAAAGACGCAGACTCATGGCCCTTTACGGCGCGGAACTTGTCTTAACTCCCAGAGAAAAAGGAATGAAAGGTGCTATAGAAAAGGCCAAAGAAATTATTGCTGAAAATAAAAATTCTTGGATGCCTATGCAATTTGAAAATGCAAGCAATGTCGATATTCACAAAGTAACAACCGCCTTAGAAATTAAAAATGATTTCCCAGATGGTTTTGATTATTTAATTACAGGTGTTGGTACTGGAGGACATCTAACAGGATGTGCATTAGTTTTAAAAAAAGAGTTTAAAAATTTAAAAGTCTTCGCAGTTGAACCTAGTGATTCACCGGTCTTATCAGGAGGAGCTCCTGGGCCACATGCACTTCAAGGAATAGGAGCAGGTTTTATCCCTGCGATCATGCAAACTGAATTACTGGATGGTATTGTCACAATAGGTAAAGATGAAGCCTATCGTTTTGCCAGGGAAGCTGCTAAAAAAGAAGGAATTCTTATGGGGGTTTCAAGTGGGGCAAGCCTAGCTGCCGTTAATGCAAAAATAGATGAAATGCCAGAAGGTTCCACTGTTTTAACATTTTGTTATGACACTGGTGAGAGGTATTTATCGATCGAAGGTTTATTCTAAAAAATAACTCATGACATTTTTTTATTCGGGTTTTCAAGCCAGCCACGCTTGTAAACCCAATAAAAAATAATAAGTGAAATGATAGACATTAGACCCAAGACATAAAAATATCCCACAGGATGATGAAGCTCTGGCATATAATCAAAATTCATTCCATACACGCCAGCTAAAAAATTTAGAGGCAAAAAGAAAATAGAAAAAACAGTTAAAACTCTCATGACTTCATTGGTTTTCTGAGCCGCTAAAGAAATATGTAAATTTAAAAGGCCTGTGACATTTTCAAGTAAATCTTCAGTGTAGAAGAGGTTTCTGTCAATACTTTCACGAAGACCCTGAAAGTCTCGCCAAATAAAGTCAGGTCGATTTTGAAGTCCAACCAAAATGTCGTTAGAGAATTTTAAAATTTTTCTGATGGAAGAGGCTTTTCTTTTAAGAAAATATCCTTCAGTAATAATGTTTTGATTTTTCGTATTAACTAAAATATTTTCTTCAAATATTTCCATCCGAGCTTCAAGAGCAATGATGGGTTGATCGTAAGTGTACATGGAAGAGGTAATGATTTTTTTTATGATGTCTTTTAGGTTGTAATCCTTTTCTTTGGCAGATTCTCGGAGTTCGCTTAAAAAGCCATGATCAAGTCTATGAATAGTGACAAGAAATTTGTCAGTTATAATCAGAGTAATTTTTGTGGTGAGGTCTTGTATGTTAACAGCATTATTTTTAGCCTGATCAACAACTCGCAAATAAATAACGGCAGCGGAGTCAAAAGATTCGTATTTTGGCAAATGTTCTGGATCGAGGGCATTAATGAGGATTCGATTAGGGATATTAAGTTCAGTCGCGAGATGATTGAGACTTTCTTTTTGAGGAGAAGTGATATCTATCCAGGTAATGTTCTGAATTTTAATTTCTGTTTTAATCATTTTGTCTTTAAGTAATAAAAATTAAGGATAAGCCATTTTCAAATAAGTATTTAAAAATGGCCAGTCCTATATTTTAAGTATTACTCAATAACAATTTTTCCATCTACTAAAATTAAATATCCAGAAATGAAATCACCATTTTTTAGGCTACATGACTTATCAACAAATGAAGTTTCTGAAGCTTCACCACTGTTTAATGGACAAACGATGCTTTCGTTATACATTGTAAAATCAACTTTAAATGAACAGTCTTGAGCATTATAATCAGCCACTTTTCCAATGAACTGAGCTTCAGGGTTTGAACAAGCATTAGTAGTGTTTACGCTTAGAAAAAGAGCCGTTGCAAGCATCAAAGTTTTCATGTTTTCTCCGAGGTTAAAATTGTACTAGGTGCTTTTAACACAACGAAGTGATTTAATTCAAGTCCTTAATATAGAACGTGTATAAAGTTCAAGGGCCAAAGAAATCTTGTATGAATAGTTTTAATTGCAACAAGAATGAACATGGAAAAAATCTCCATTTGACACTATTTTAGGCAGTCTGAGGCCAAAGAGTCTATAATTTAGGCATAGTTAAAACGTATGAGCTTGATAATTCGCTCGGTACATTTGGCACAAAGTATGCTTCTATAGGTTTCATTAAGCCCGAGAAAATGGGCAGTAAGTTAAATAAGGAGATTATAATGAAAAGATTTTTAGCGATGACTGCAATTTTATCTATGGCCACAACAACAGCGTTTTCTGCGACTAGTGGAACTCTCTTACTACAAGGTGTAGTTGCTAAAAAGGTTTCAATCGATGTAACTCCTCAAGCTATTGCTTCGGCACTAGATTTAGAAGTCAGCCAAACAGATTTAAAAGTTGCTACAGTTAATGAAAAATCTAACTCAAATACAGGTTACAAAGTAACGATTACTTCAGCCAATTTAGGGAAGCTAAAAAGAAGCGGTGGAGCAGAAGTTTTTTCATATTCACTTAAGTACGGTGGAGCGAGTGTTGCTTTAGGTACAGCAGCGGGAACAGTTATTTCAACTGCATCAGCGGCAGTGGCAAATGTTAACAAAGATTTAAATGTTTCATACACTGGTGTAGCTGCTGAAACGATGGTTGAAGGTTCTTACTCAGACACTATTACACTTAATATCGCTTCTAATTAAACTTTAAAAAATTTCTTAATAATCTCAAGGGACCCAAGCCAAGGGTCCCTTTTTTATTTCACCGAGCATGGCAGTTGGTCATTATGATTTTCGCTTAAAGAAATTAAAGCGTTATCCGAAAAAGTATTAACTTCTTCATTTAGCACGGGAAAGATTATGAATGTATTCAATAGACAGTGGGTTATTTGTTTAACTGTTTCACTCCTCACATCAACTTCTAGTTGGGCCAGTGATGTTCAGGGATCAAATAAGGGATTACAAAAGGGATTACAAGACGATCTTAAAAACATTGTTAATTACTACACAGTAAAAAATGATGATGTGAAACGATTTCTTACAAGCCAAGATAAAGAGAATCCTCTTAGAGGCAAAGATTTGAAAGCATTTTTTACCAAAGAAAAAATTTCATTGAAAGCTAAAATGCCAAAGCTCAGTCTTCAAGATGATAAAATACTTTTAGAAGCAAACGGTGAGAAATTATTTTTAGAGTCTGTAACATCTAAAAATATTCAGATTAAAAATAATGATAAGACCTCTCTCGTAAAAAGCAATATGACTGCAGTTCAAATGAAAGAGGCCCTTTTTTCGTCTAAAGCTTCGGCTTTGGCAGTCATCGTCTCTCTTGAACTTTTTGATGTAGCAGCTGTCATGAGCAGAACAAAAGAGCTCAATCGAAATCTCACTGAGCTAGATTCGTGGTGTAAATCTAAATCCTATAGTTCACTAACTGATGATGACCGCAAAGTTCTTCTAGACTACATTCATAAACTTTTTGATCTACAACTTCGTTGCGATAAAGTGGCTACAAAAGACCCAGTTTTGACGATCATGTGTGAGACAGATATTCCTAAGACAGTGGGTTGCTATGAAGTTTTATTAAAAGGCCCAAGATCTAAATAATCTAATTTTTTCAGCCACTTATAAGTAGTTAACGATACCCGCTCAAGTTTGTCAGGTATTGTTCCGATAAGCTTATATGAAAATCTTTTTAAGAGCTTCTCTCTTATGTTTATTTTCCCTCAATGTGTACTCTGATGATAGAAACACTCTAGTCTTAAGAGGCTATGTTCCGCCATCCATAAGTACCCGCGTTGTTACAACTCAGTTAAGTCGGTCACAGAGTTTAGTCACCTTTTCTAGTCAAATGAATTCGCGTTTTAATGAAGAACAACAAAAATTTGAAGTTGAAGGGCTTAATCAAAAGGGGATTGAATCGACCTTAAAAAAAGTGACAAACGGTCGAGTTATTCAATATGAGCTACTTGTAAATTATCTCAAAGATAATATGCCTACTGAGAAGCCTATTTTTCTTAAAATTTCTGCAAATTAACTTTGTTTCTCCCTAGAACCTAGCTAAAATTAAAAGAACTTTTATAAGGCGGTTTCTAGGAATGAAGCTCAATATTTTAATTTTATCTTTCATTACATTTTCGACACTTTTTTCTTTTAACTCCTATGCATTTAAATTTTCGCCGATGTCGGCCAGTATTGGTGTCGAAGGCAAAAAAAATTCTACACTTTTTTTTTTAGAAAATGATTCAGATCAGCCGATTGCCGTCACCGCGAGTCTTTTCAAAAGAGAAATGAATCAAGATGGTGTAGAAAAAAATACGAAGATAGGTGATGAGCTCACTTTGTATCCATCCCAGATGATTATCCCACCAAATGAAAAAAGATCAGTGAAAGTGACTTGGATGGGAAAAAATAAAATAGTCGCAGAACAGGCTTATCGTTTGATTGCTGAGCAGTTGCCTATTGATATGGATAGCTCGCAAAAAAAGAAAGCAAGCATTAAGGTTTTATTACGTTATGTAGCAGCTCTTTATGTCAGTGAAGAGGGCTTTGAAGCTGACGTCAGTTTAGTCAAAGTAGAAAAAAATAAAAAAAATATTATCTTTCATTTTAAAAATGCCGGGAAAAAGCATCAGGTTTTGGCAAATCTTAATCTTAAAGCTCATAGGGCCAAGAGTTTAGAATTATCTCAAGACGATTTAAAAGGAATGTCAGGTGAAAATATCCTTGCTCAAAGTGAGCGATTTTTTAAATTTCCACTAGAGGGAAAGATAAAAGATCTTGAGCCCTCAGATAAGGTAAAAATTAATTTTGAAAAAGATTAGTCATGATCTTTTTTATCTTGCAATTATCTTACTCCTTTCTAGAGTAAGCCCGCTTTATGCTCAAAGCTCTGATGATCTTTATAAAAAAGTTTTTGGAAAATCAGATCAACAAGAAAGTAAAAATAAAGTAGATGCAACTTTAGGTGATTTTTTTGTTGGTGAAGTCGAAGTCATCTTAAAAGGTGAAAAACTGCAGTCGATTTCAACTAAAGATTTAAAATTTGTGATAGAAGAAAAAATCAGGCCAGAGGTTTTTAAAAAGTATAAATTTGATGAAGAAATGGCAGAGCCTCAAGAGTTGCCCTTTAAAATTATTTATCATCCCGCTGAACTCCGAGTTGAAATATTTATTCCTGCGACAGAATTGCAACCAAACGATGCAAACGTCTATGATGAGCTTATTCCTTACTATTCAAGAAAAGCAGAAGAGCCAGCTCCATTTTCTTTGGCCTTCAATTATAAAATAGAGCAAACCTTTAATAAAAATACCACTCAGCAAAATATTTTTTCGACGCAGACTGATTCGAATTTGAATATTGGATCCGTGGCCATTGAAAATCAAATGAACTATCTCTCGAACAGACAAAATCGTTGGAGTCGGCAGTTAACAAAAGCAGTTTATGATAGGCCTAATAGGATGCTTCGTTATGAACTCGGTGATGTAAGTTTTCCCATTATTGGTTATATGCAAGGAAAAATATTAGGAGGGGTTTCTTATTATCGCGATTTTTCCCTTAATCCTTACCGAACAGTCACTCCAACCTCTTCATTTGAGTATCAAATAGATTCAAGATCACTCGTGAGAACTTACGTTAATAATATTCTTTTAAAAACAGAGTATATGAATTCAGGACGCTATCAAGTCAAAGATATTCCTCTCAATAATGGTATTAACAAAATCAATGTCGAAATCACTGATGAATTTGGTAAGACTAGAGTTCTTACTTTTAATGATTCAGGTTCACTTGATCTTTTAGCACAAGGGATAAGTCGTTATGCAGTCTCTACTGGTTATGAGTCGAGTGAGATCGATGGGAAGCGTTCTTATAGCGAAGAATTAGGACCTCTCACCAGTGGTTTTTATCAGCTTGGAGTTTATAAAAATTGGACTTCTGGATTATATGCTCAGGGAGAAAAAAAATATCATTTAATTGGGACTAACCAAATTTTTTCTACACGATTTGGAAACTTATCTCACGACATTGTAAGATCCAACAATAAATATAATTCAGGTTATGCTACTCAGCTGACCTACCAATTAAATCTTTTTGGTGCTTATTGGTATGACAGTCACAGCCTAACAACGAAGGTAGAGTATCGTTCCGCTTACTTTAACGAAGTTGGTGAAAATTTTAGAAATCGCTTTGATACGACTGGAACTATCACTTACAGTGTTCCGCTTTTTGAAATTTTTAATATTGCTCTTGGAGGTACTTATCAAAATCCAGCATTGGCACCGGATGCAAGATATTCAATTAACGGCAGCATCACTTCAAAAATTTTTGATTCAAGCTCTTTAACTTTTTATATGAGCCGTTCTCGTGATGAATATAAAAACTGGTCAAACCAGATGTATTTTTTCTTCAACATGACTTTTGGTGAAGGATCGACTTTTGCCTCGGCTTTTTATGAAAGAGAGTCTCAAACCCAAAGATTAACTGTGATTCGAGACAATGGACAAAAATATAATGACCTAAAAGTTGCAGCAGTTTTAGACAAGAACAAAGTTTTAAAATCCGGCTCTCTTGATTTGCAATATAATACAGTCTTAGCTGATTTAGGGGCGAGACAGGAAATTTTGAAATCAAAATCAGGGATAGATGGCTACAAAACGTCAATTCGCTATCTGAGTGCATTTGCCTTTGTTTATAACAAATCTCAATATGCTTTTTCAGTGGCAAGACCAATCTCTAACAGTTTTATTATTTTTAAGCCCAATAAAGATTGGAAAAATCAAAAATTTTCCGTTCAAACTTCTAGCGGTGTAACAGAATCTTCGACAGGACTCTTTGGTGAATCTCTAATTTCTGGCCTCACCCCCTATCAATATCGACGATTGCAATTAGACCCAAGCCAACTTGATCCTGGTCACATTTTAGGCCAAGAAAGTTTTGTCGTTTACCCAAGAAAAAATAGTGGTCATCTTTTTGTTATCGGTAAAGAAGGATTTTTGGTTGCTCAGGGAAAATTATTAAATCGTAAAAATCAGCCGATAGGGCTTAAGGTTGGGTATTGGATGTCTGAATTTGGTAGGCGTGTCCCATTTTTTACCAATAGAGAAGGAGACTTTTTTATTGAAGGGATTGAAGCCAGTCGAGGTTCAATAATTCTGAGTTCTGATAAATCTTATAAGCCACTCGCACTAGATTTGCGAAAACGTGCTCATGGAATAAATGACTTAGGTAGCCTAGTTATTGAAGAAGGAGAGATGTCTCAATGAAAAAATTTATTTTATTAATATCATTAATATTTTGGTCTCAAATACTTTTAGCAGATTGCGATTATCAAGTCACGAGCCCGTCTCTCACTTATACCGTGAGTGATACGAATCCCAGCATGCCAGGTACAGTGACAATTTTACGAGATAAAGATAACGGAATGAAATGTAGTAATTTTTTCTTTGCTTTTACTAAAGGTTGGGCCGGTAGTTACAGCCGGAGAGCTCAAAATTTAAGCAATGGAGATTTGCTTTATTACAATCTTTATAAAAATAGTAATTCAACAGGAGTTTTGAAAGAGTCTAGCGATATTACCTCAACGAATGAAGTTCTATTTGGAACGATTGCAAAATATGAAACGAAAAATTTAAATTATTATTTTAATCTTGCTCCCATTAGTTCAGGTCTTCCACCGAGATCGGGAACTTATATCGATGTTGTTCAAGTACAAACTTATTCAGGTTTTTACACAGATATTAATGGATACGAGGGCTATAAAAATTTAAATATTTTTATTAATGTAGCAAAATTTATTTCACTTTCACTGGTTGATACAGGTGCCTCTCACGATGAAACAAAAACGTCTAAAACTCTCGATTTTGGCGAACTCGAAGAATTTGAAACTCAAGATTTTGATGTGAGAATTGTAAGTAATGCAGGATATATCTTAAAAATATCTTCTGCCAATAATGGAATCTTAAATCGAGTCGGTGGTTCAGGGATCAATTCACAAATTGCCTATGATTTTTATGCCAATAACACTCTTCGAAGTCTTGCGTCTTCAGCTTCAAATCCTGTAGTCATTGCCAGTAATACCGGAAGGACGGCAGCTGGTGGTGCTCAAATCCCAGTGAAAGTGGTCATAAAGAGTGTTTTAAACAAAGATCCTGGAACTTATCAAGATTACTTAACCATATCCGTAATCAGTAATGACTAGACAGGCAATTCGGACCAAGTCTAAGAGAAATTCCCCTTTTCCTCGTTTCAAAAATTGTCTAGAATAACTTGTTCACTCTTCGAAGGATGACTATGTCTAAAAAGATTTGTTTAACAGGGGTCAAGCCTACGGGAATGCCTCATCTTGGAAATTATATAGGGGCCATTAAACCCGCTATAACCATGGCCAATTCTGGTGAGTACGATTCTTATTATTTTATAGCTGACTACCACTCACTAATTGGTGTTCACGAAGCCAAACTTATGAAGAGTTATATTTACGAAGTCGCAGCTACGTGGCTAGCCTTAGGACTCGATCCAAAGCGTGTGACTTTATATAAGCAAAGTGACATTCCTGAAATTTTAGAACTTCATTGGATTCTATCATGTTTTACAATCAAAGGTTTGATGAATAGGGCCCATGCCTATAAAGCTGTTGTTCAAGAAAACATAGATGACAAGCGTGATGAAGATCACGGTGTAAATATGGGCCTTTATACTTATCCCATTCTTATGGCCTGTGACATTATGATTTTAAATGCTGATGTTGTTCCTGTTGGTGCCGACCAAATTCAGCATATCGAAATTGCTCGTGATATTGCCAATAGTTTTAATCATACCTATGGTCAAAAATTAAAATTGCCCAAGGCCATTGTTAACGAAGGCAATAAATTACTTGCAGGTCTTGATGGTCGTAAGATGAGTAAGAGCTACAATAATCACATTCCACTTTTTTCTACTGAAAAAGAATTAAAAAAATTAATCAATAAGATTACAACTGATTCAAGCGATCCAAGTACTCCAAAAAATCCAGATGAATCGCTCATCTTTGATTTCTATCAACAGTTTTCAACTCCTGCTGAAGCTGAAGCACTCCGAGCTTGGTACCTTCGTGGCATTGGCTGGGGTGAGGCGAAAATGGAATTATTAAATGCTTTAAATGAAAATCTTAAAGGACCTCGAGAAAGATATAACGAGCTTATGGCACAGCCTAAAGTGATAGATGAAATTCTCGCTGAAGGAGCTGCCCGAGTACGTCCTCAGGCCCAAAAATTGGTGACGGATATTAAAAAAACAATTGGTGTGCTTTAAAGGATTTTAATATGAAATTGATTTTAGGAATTTTGCTATTGTCATTTACTTTCATTGTTCGAGCCGCAGAAGTCATAGAGCCAGCACCTTTATCAATTGAAGATGATGGAACGAGAAAAATTAAAGTTAGAAGTGAAAAAGAAGTTGCAACCGTCTCGACCTTACCTGCTTCACATACAATTGATGGCCAATTGAAACTGGAAGAAAACACCGTCGATGCTCCTAAAGAACTAGTAAAAACCGACATTGAAATCAAAGAAGTTTCTCCTAAGAACTTAGAAGAAAAAATTGAAATTATTAATGTCTTTTTTCATCACAAAAGATATTTGCAATTTTCATTTGGGTTTCTTGATTCAAGATATGACAAAATTGATTCTACTCTTGATAATGGTTCGAGCCTAAGCTCTCTTCGTTTTGTTGGGGACTATAATCGCAATTATCAATTTGGTATCGGTGCAGAAGTTATTTCAGATACGAGTGGACAAAAAATTCCAGACAATATTCGTGCTCTTCAATACCGTCTTTTTGTCGATCGACATAGGTCAGTGTCTTTTTTTAATGATCATATTGAGTGGCTCAGCGGTCTTTCCCTATCAATGGGTGATTACGGCATAAAGAAACGATACATCAACGGCCTAGGCCAAGAAGTCAGTCAAAAACTCCACGAAGGTCTCTTGTTTGGACTCATTCCGGCCACTGGTATAAGAATTTATTTAGGCGAGACCGGAAGCCTTGACCTACTCGTCGAATACCATCTTTACTTTGGAAAACCACAAACTTATCTTGGAGGATTCGCCTTTTCTCCTAGGGTAAATTTAGATTTTTAGTCATTTTTACATATATGACTATACGTATTGATTTTAGTGTCCTATAAGGACTCCAACATATAATCGTTTCTTTCTTCGATGAAGCTTTCTTTGCGTCTTTTGGTTCAAGTTTCATTTAGAGCAATTTCGAAGATGAAACCACATTCAAAAGAGGTATTAAGTGACATTTCAAGAATTGCCACTCCGTGAGACATTAATTAGAGCGATAACAGAAAGAGGCTACGTAGAGCCTACTGATATCCAGGCAGAAGCTATTCCAGCTCTTGCAACGACTGACACAGATTTCGTTGGTCAAGCTCAAACAGGAACAGGAAAAACAGCAGCATTCGTTCTTCCACTTTTAAACAAGATCGATTCAACGAACAAAGATGTTCAAGCTTTAATTCTTACTCCGACAAGAGAATTAGCTAACCAAATTACTGAAGAAATCAAAAAATTCGCTAAATACGAAAAAACAAAAACACTCGCGGTTTATGGTGGGGTTTCAACTGAAGCTCAAATCAGAGGACTTAGAAAAGACCGTCCACAAATCGTCGTTGGAACTCCAGGGAGAGTTTTAGATTTAATCGAGCGTGGAGTTTTAATCTTAGATAACGCAAAATTTGCGATCCTGGATGAAGCTGATGAAATGCTCGACATGGGATTTATCGATGATGTTAAGCAAATTCTTTCTAACTTAGGTGAATCAAGAAAGACGTGGATGTTCTCGGCAACTATGCCAGCTCCAATCTTAAGCTTAATTAAAACGTACTTAAAAGATCCTTTGGTCGTAAAAGTTAAAAAAACAACTTTATCAAATGAATCAATTGAACAAAAACACTATGTAGTCCGTCACTCTCATATGAGTGAAGCTGTTTGCAGAATCTTAGATTCTCTAGATGATTATTACGGAATGATTTTTTGTAGAACTAAAATTGATGCAAAAACATTAGCAGACGAATTAAATGCTCGTGGATATCCATCAGATTCTATGCACGGTGATATGTCTCAACAACAACGTGACATCACGATGAAGAATTTCAAACTTAAAAAAATTAATATGCTTGTTTGTACAGACGTAGCCGCTCGTGGAATTGACGTTGATAACCTTACACATGTTATTAACTATGGTCTTCCACAAGATATCGAATCTTATGTTCACAGAATTGGTCGTACTGGTAGAGCTGGACTTAAAGGTGTAGCAATTACTTTAGTTGAGCCAAGTGAACGATACAGACTTCGTATGGTTGAAAACAATACAAAGGCAAAAATTGCTCAAGCAATTCTTCCAACTCCAGTAGAACTGAAACAAGTTCTAGTAAGAAAAGAAATTAAGAAGTTTGATGCATTAATTGAAAAATTAGATCGCTTGGAAACGGATGCAGTTTTTGCAGAAAAATTTGCAGACATGGAAAAAGCAGATCTATTAAAAGTTATGTACAACCATTTATTTGCAAGTCAAATTACTCGATATGACCATGCTCCTTCATTAGAAGTTGCAGAAAGACGTCCAGATGTAAGAGATAATAGAGACAGTCGTGACAACCGCGACAACAGAGACAGTCGCGATAATCGCGGAAGCTCAAGAGACCAAGGGTCTTCTTCTCAGGGACGTGGTTCACAAAATGGGAATATGAGATTTTTTGTTAACATCGGTAAAGACCATGGTTTAACATTAAAATCACTTCTTGGATCAATCTCTGATATGGTTAAAGTTGACGAAAGAATGATTAGAAATGTTGATATGAAAGAAACATTCTCATTTTTAGAAGTACCAGAACAATTTGGTGAAGTTTTATTAAAAACAAATAATCCAATGATCATTGAGCGCAATGTTCGTTTTGAACTTACTCGCTCTGCTCCGATGAGCCGCCCTTCATTTGGTGGAGGAGATCGTGACAGAAGACCAAGCTTCAGAAGCGGAAGCTCAAACAGAAATAGCAGCGGTGGAGCAGGTGCTGGTTTTGCAAATAGATCAGAAGTAAAACCTGAAAGATCTTTCCGTTCTTAATCTTTTACTTTTATAATAGTTTTAATCTATTTATGAGCGCTCCTTCGGGGGCGCTTTTTTATTTTAAGGCCATACTTTTATGAATTCTAAAAAAACGCTTATTTTTACTGGTGGTGGAAGTGGAGGGCATGTAATGCCAGCACTCACTATTATAAAAAAAATCAACGAAGAAAATCTTTACGATATTCATTATGTGGGTGGAATTGAGAGCATTGAAAGAGAGCTCGTGAAGGATTACAAGCTGACTTATCACCCCATTCATACCGGAAAGCTAAGAAGATATATCTCAGTTGAGAATTTAAAAGATGTCACTCGCATTTTTTTAGGACTTTATGATTCATGGAAAATCCTAAAACAATTTAACCGCAAGTCATCTTTAGTCTTTTCTAGCGGAGGATTTGTTTCAGTTCCCGTAGTTATTGCAGCAGCTCTTCAAGGGAAAAAAGTATTCATTCACGAACAAACAAGCAGAGTAGGGCTAGCTAATAAAATCTGTTCATATTTTGCAGATAAAATTTTCATTAGTTTTGAAGACTCCTACAATTATTTTAGCCCTAAAAAAACTTTTCATTCTGGATACCCATTACGTGAGGAATGCTATCGTCCCACGATTAATCCTGTCGTAATAAATGGTCGTGTGATTAATGAATCATCTAAGCCAATACTTTTTATTACTGGAGGGGGAAATGGAGCGATGTTGCTAAATAAATTAATTGAAAAGAATTTAAACAAGTTAAGTTCGGATTATTTAGTCATACATCAAACGGGCAAAACATTTATCAATGAATTTGAAAAATATAGAAGTGCTGATTATCTTCCACTGGCTTTTGTTGGCAAAGAAATGATTGATTTATTTAAGCTCGCGACTGTCACCCTTTCACGCTCTGGAGCAGGGACCGTCTGTGAACTTCTAGCTATTGGTAAAAAATCAATTTATATTCCCTTGAAAATTGCACAAAAAAATGAGCAATATCATAATGCACTTGAAGCTCACAGAAAACTTGGATCTATCATTATCGAAGAAAAAGATTTGAATAATGACTCACTCTTTAAAGCATTGAATGAAATTGGAATGAAGAATCCCAAAGTCGAACTTGAATCCAAAAATGGATTACAATATTTAATTAATGAAATTAAATCCGAAGTCTAATTTAACCAATTCTTAAAATATATCCACGAGACTTAATCGTTTTAATATATCTTGAAAATGGTGAAAGCTTTTTTCTAAGATTAGAAAGATGAGTGTCGATATTTTGATTTTGAACATGAATATTTGGCCATAATAAGTTAGTGATATATTCACGGCTAAAGACTTTGTTTGGATTTTTTGCCAATAAGTGGATAATTTTAAATTCAATAGGAGTTAATTGAATTTTCTCTTCACCTATTTCAGCCATTTGCATTTCACAGTAAAGCTTGAGACCTTCAAAGCTAATGATCTCTGAATCTACTGCGGTACTTTGCTTAATACTAATTTTATTTTTAATTCTGGCAATAAGTTCTCTTAGTGAAACAGGCTTCACAATAAAATCATCCGCACCAAGATTAAGTCCTTTAATCACAGATTCCTCAGAAGGATCTCCGCTTAAAAAAATAACTGGAAGACCTGGGTGATTATTTTTAAATTTTTCATAAAGTTCAAAACCATTCATCGTTGGCATATGAAGATCAAGTAGCACGAGATCTGTTTCGGTTTTTCCTAAATAACTGAGTAAATCAACTGGATTTTGAATGAGTTCAAGATTGAAAGTAGGTGACAATAACTCATTATAACTTTTTAAGTTGTCTTTTACATCGTCGACAATTGTTACGTGCATTTTTCTCTCCATCAGAATTATTTACTCCTTAACAATTATATAACAAGTAATTATATTGTAACCTGCTTGTGCGGAAATTGCATAGATCTTGAGAAATCTTTTATATCTGATTGTTTTTACTTAGTCAAGAAAGGTTATTTATAGGTATTATTTTCAAAAGGTAACACAAAAGTTTGGAGGTCGTGAAGATTTGACCTCCAAACTTATGAAATTATTAATGATTCAAGAGGCCTTTCGTTAGACTTTCGTCTAGTGGATTAACAAACCACATACTTAAAATAGCTCGAGAAAAGTTCGCATCTCCAGCTTTCGGAAAAGCTTTTCCGGCAACTGAAAGAACAACACCATCAGGTAAAAAGGTAAAGACCATGCGATCTCCTTTTTTAACGTCTACGAAATTTGTATTAAAAGTTTCAAAAGTTGGAAGCATATTTTTGAATGTTGTTGGATTCGCCGCCTCAAAAGCTTCTTTGTAGGTTTTCTTTAAATCTTTAGCATCTACGTCACGAACAAAATGCATCGTGATTTGTTTTGGTTCAGAATTTTTAATAAATTCTGCGTCTTTTGCTTTTGCTGTTAAATAGAGTGCCCCGTAATACACTTTAATTTTTAAAAAAGTGGCTTTACGAATACCTACACCGTTAAGGACAAGTTCCTTGCCAGCGACAGTGACTTTATCGTCAAAAGAAATTTCATCAACAGTTAAAGCGAAAGAATTGAATGCAAAAAGAGCGATCAAGCTTGTTAAAAATAATTTCATAAAAAATTCCTTTTTTAAATTATAACTATGAACGCTTCACTGAGCGCTTATTACCTATAAGTTCTTTTTTTCTGATACGAATTGATTGTGGTGTAATTTCTACCCATTCATCATTATCAATCCAGTCAAGCGCCCACTCAAGTGTTCTGTTAACGATCGGTGGAAGAATTGGTTGCTCATCTTTCCCAGCCGTTCTAACTGAAGTTAAATGTTTTTCTCGCACACAGTTTAAAACTAAGTCGTTTGGACGAGTTGCTTCACCGATAACCATCCCTTCGTAAGTCATCTCTCCAGGCTTAACAAATTGTTTACCAGATGAAAGAAGGTTGTATAGAGCGTAAGGAGTCATCTTTCCAGCTCTGTCTGAAACTAGAGCTCCGTTTTGTCTTCCTAACATATCTCCAGTGTATGGTTTGTATCCCATGAACTCAGAAGACATGAGTCCTGCACCACGAGTATCAGTTAAGAAAATCCCACGGTATCCAATTAGACCACGTGAAGGGATAATGAAAACCATACGAGTTCTTGTATCTCCAAGTGGCATCATGTTTTCCATGATCCCTTTTCTTGTAGAAAGTCTTTCAGTGATTGCACCAGTTGCTTCGTTTGGAATATCTAGAACAACTTTTTCGAATGGTTCTAGCTTTTCACCGTTTTCATCGTACTGGAAAAGTACTTGAGGGCGCCCTACCATTAACTCGAAACCTTTACGACGTAATTGTTCGAATACGATAGCTAACTGAAGTTCCCCACGTCCTTTAAGGATGAAAACTTTTGGATCGTCTGTTCCTTCGTACTGAAGAGCAA
>JAYSPR010000132.1:0-9459 GCA_043721975.1 Bacteriovoracaceae bacterium | reverse complement strand
TTTGAGATTTTGTTCTGTATTGTCTTGTTGTAGTTCCAGTCGCTTGCATAAGTTCCTCCGGTTGGAGGTGTCTAGTTCAATTGGGGGTTACGAACAAATGATTATACTTACTCTGATTATATCGTTGGCTCATTTAATCTCTATAGTCTCGATCGAACAGATCTCTATCAACGTTTAACCCAAGAGATAATTGCGTCTGGATCGAAGATTGATTTCCCAGAAAGTGAAAATACGGAAGTGACTTTGCAATCAGATTTTAAAATTGGACTCTATGATGAAACTTCAAGACTCACAGCTTCGCTTGAAGAACTTAAAATAGCGACAGTGAGTGCTCGAGCAAAAAATTCAAAAGAAAGTGCTTACGGCTACAACCCACTTTTTCGAATTCATGCAGAACATAATTATAAAGAAGATTATTTTTCAATCAATCCTTACATGGGAGTTCATAAACGCTCAGGTTATAGTTTAAGTGATGGACTGTATCTAGGATCGCAACTAAGCTTTATGGCCTTTGACGATACGCTGGCAGTGAGAGTAAACGGAATGCTAGATCGACAGTATCTTACTTTTTCACCACAACTTAAAATTTGGGTTTTACAGTTGGAGTATGCTCTTAAATATCCACTTCGATCAACCTTTGAACAGGTTAAAGTTTCACCAATTCAAAGTCTCAGCTTAAAAATTCTTATCTAAAAGGTTAGTAAATTGACACGCAATGATCTATCTCTAAGTGTCAAGAAGCTCCATTCGATTATTAATCTCTAAAAAAGGTCTTTTTTAGGAGAGATTTTCTTTACGATAATCATCCAATTTTCTACACTATAGAAGTATAAATAATGCTAATAGTTATGAGGACTTTATGGACGTAATCGAATCATCAATTGATGTGAATTCTGAGCTTTTTAAGCAAAATAAAAATTACCATAAATCTTTGCGTGATGAACTCACACTAAAGCTTAAAAAAATTAAAGAAGCTGGTGGGGCTGATTCAGTTAAACGTCATCATGACAGAAAAAAATTTCTTCCTAGAGAGCGCATAGAAAAGATTTTAGATAATGGTTCACCTTTTATCGAACTATCAACTTTAGCAGCTTACAATCTTTATGAAGACGATGTTCCGGCCGCAGGAATTATTACCGGCATTGGACGAGTTCATGGAATTGAATGTTTATTTGTCGCAAACGACGCCACTGTTAAAGGTGGAACCTATTTTCCTATGACAGTTAAAAAACATTTGCGTGCTCAAGAAATTGCACTAGAAAATCATCTGCCTTGTATTTATCTTGTCGATAGTGGTGGAGCTTTTTTACCTAAGCAAGACGAAGTCTTTCCTGACCGAGACCATTTTGGAAGAATTTTTTATAATCAAGCTCAAATGTCTTCAAAAGGAATTCCCCAAATTGCCGTTGTTCTTGGATCGTGCACGGCCGGTGGGGCCTATGTTCCGGCCATGAGTGATGAAACAATTATTGTTAAAGATAATGGAACTATTTTTTTAGGTGGTCCCCCACTCGTTCAAGCGGCGACCGGCGAAATCGTGACAGCTGAAGATTTAGGGGGAGCAGATGTTCATACGAGAGTCAGTGGAGTGAGTGATCACTACGCTCACGATGAAGAAGAAGCTTTTATTATTACCAGAAATATTATTGAAAACTTGAATTTTAAATCTCCTGGTATGCTTCAAGGATTGACGACGTCACAAAAAGAAGTGAAGGCTCCTCTTTATGATAAAGAAGAGCTTTACGGAATTATTCCTCAAGATACGAGAAAGCCTTTTGATGTTCGTGAAATTATAGCTAGGCTAGTTGATGGAAGTGAGTTTCATGAATTCAAGGAACGATATGGTAATACAATCGTGACAGGCTTTGCTCGCATTCACGGTAATCAAATTGGGATTGTGGCCAATAATGGAATTTTATTTTCAGAAAGTGCTCAAAAAGGAGCTCACTTTATTGAGCTTTGTGGGCAAAGAAAAATTCCACTTCTTTTTTTACAAAATATCACTGGATTTATGGTTGGTCGCCAATATGAGAATGAAGGGATTGCTAAGCATGGAGCAAAAATGGTGACGGCCGTCTCCACTGTTCAAGTTCCAAAATTCACGGTGATCATTGGTGGATCTTTTGGTGCTGGAAATTATGGAATGTGTGGGAGAGCTTACTCGCCAAGATTTTTATGGATGTGGCCTAATTCAAGAATATCTGTCATGGGTGGGGAGCAAGCTGCGAAAGTTTTATCAACTGTAAAACAAGCAGGACTAAAGGCCTCAAAGAAAGTTGAGATGACAGCAAGTGAATTGGCTCAATTTGAAAAACCAATTCTTGATAAATATGAAGTAGAGGGTAGTCCTTATTATTCGAGTGCGAGACTTTGGGATGATGGAGTGATCGATCCAGTTCATACGAGAGATCTTTTGGGACTTGCCATTGCCACGTCATTAAATTCTGGTATCGGTGAAAGTAAATTTGGCGTTTTTAGGATGTAATATGAATTATAAATGTGAAATAGATGAGCGTTATGTCGCGACAGTCACTCTAACAAGACCTGAACTTCATAATGCCTTTAATGATGAGCTGATTCGCGAGCTCATTGAATGCTTTAAAAAATTAGAGTTAAATAAAGATTTACGGCTTGTCATTTTAACAGGTGAAGGAAAGTCTTTTTGCGCTGGTGCCGATCTTAATTGGATGAAGCGCATGAAAGAATACTCTCACGAAGATAATCTCAAAGACTCTCAAAATCTAGCAGAGCTCTTTACGGTCATTAATCAATTTAAAAAACCGGTGATTGGCAGAATCAATGGATCTGCCCTCGGTGGAGGCGCTGGACTTGTCGCTTGTTGTGATTATGTTGTGGCAGTTGAGTCGGCAGTCATTGCTTTTACCGAAGTGAGATTGGGATTATTGCCAGCTGTGATTTCTCCATTTGTCATCGCTAAAATTGGCGAGGGACACGCGAGAGCAAGCTTTTTAAGTGGTGCTAAAATTTCTATGCCAAGGGCCTTTGTGATGGGACTTGTCCATCAGGTTTCAACGCTAGAGAGATTAGATGCCGATGTCGAAGCGGTCGTTTCGGATTTTTTACTAGCGGGCCCTGTGGCCACGGTTCTATGTAAGGATCTTATAAAAAATGTTTCCCACGAATTAAACCCAAAAACAAATCGTGATTATACTTGTGAAACTATTTCGAAGGCGAGGGCAAGTAGTGAAGGGCAAGAGGGTATGAGTGCCCTTTTAGAAAAAAGAAAAGCGAGTTGGTACTAAAATGAAAAACCAAAAAATAAAAAAGATATTGATTGCGAATCGTGGCGAAATTGCCATTCGAGTCACTCAAACGGCCCGCGTGATGGGAATTAAGACGGTGACACTTTATACTGATGAAGAAATTACTCTTCCGCACCGAAGTGCGGGGGATGAATCTTTTTGTTTAGGTAGTGGTGCTTTAAAAGAAACTTATCTCAATCAAGAAAAAATTATTGAAATTGCCAAAAAATGTGGAGCGGATGCTATTCATCCTGGTTATGGTTTTTTAAGTGAGAAATCTTCGTTTGCTAAAAATGTTAAAGCGGCAGGCCTCATTTTTATTGGGCCTTCACCTGAATCAATAGATTTGATGGGAGACAAAAAAACATCGAAAATTAAAATTCAAGAATTGGGAGTTCCTTCGATTCCTGGGTATCATGGTGACAATCAAGAGATCACACATTTAATTAAAGAAGCAGAGAAAATTGGCTTTCCTGTTCTTATTAAGGCCTCTGCCGGTGGCGGTGGAAAAGGAATGAGAATCGTCAATGAGACAAGTGAATTTCAAAGTGCATTAGAAGGGGCCAAGCGCGAAGCTCTTAACGCCTTTGGTGACGAAACTGTTTTATTAGAAAAATATATTACCTCTCCAAGACATATTGAAATTCAAGTCATGAGTGACCAACATGGCAATCATTTTCATTTGTTTGAAAGAGAGTGTTCGATTCAAAGACGTTATCAAAAAATTCTTGAAGAATCTCCAAGTCCTGCAGTAAGTAACGATTTAAGAGAGCGTATGACGGCAGCTGCTCTTAGAATTACAAAAGGAATTAATTACGAAGGTGCTGGCACTATTGAATTAATCTTAGATACAGATGGAAGCTTTTACTTTTTAGAAATGAATACAAGGCTTCAAGTTGAGCACCCAGTAACTGAAATGGTGACAGGGATTGATTTAGTCAGGCTTCAAATTATGGTGGCCCAAGGAGATGCTCTTCCATTTAAACAAAAAGACCTTGTTCAAAGAGGTCATGCCATAGAAGTGAGACTTTACGCCGAAGATCCTGATAATGATTTTTTACCAAGTATCGGTCAGATAAAAAAAATTGGAAAAACTATTGTTCGTGATACGAGACTGGATTGTGGTTACGTGGATGGAAACTCTGTCACTATTTCTTTTGATCCTATGCTCGCTAAGCTAATTTCCTGGGGGGAATCAAGAGAAGTGGCAGCGAAGAAACTTAATTTAGCTTTAAATGATATTTTATTTTTAGGACTTAAAACCAATAGGGATTACTTAAAAAGAATTTTAACTCTACCTGAATTTCACGAGGGATTAACTTATACTCACTTTGTTAAAACTTACGAAGAGAAATTAAAACCCCGGACAATTTTGCCAGAACAAAAAGCTTTGGCCTTAGCAGCTTTTTTGCTGAATACAAAAAAATCAGAGAGTGCGGATTCTAAAAACAGTACAATGACGAAAAACGCCTGGGATACACTCTCGGGATTTAGGAATATCTAATGAAAAAAACAATTGAATTAAATAATGAGTATATAGATTACGAGCTTATTGAACAAACACCTAAGTTTGTACTCTTTAATTTAGAAGGCCGAGAGTATGCGGTGTCTTTAGATAATAAAGATGACTATAGATTGAATCTTTCACTAAACCATCTTAATACCACAGTGGTCGCTGTTGACTCTCACTACGTCGTTGATGGAATGGAGTTTTCCATTCTAGCCCCAAGAAAATCTCGCTCGAAAACAAAAGTGGTTGGACTCAACCAAATGACTTCACCTATGCCAGGAAAAATTCTTAAAATTTTCGTCAGTGTTGGAGCAGAGGTGGTGGTAGGTACTCCTATATTAGTCATGGAGGCCATGAAGATGGAACATACAATTAAAGCGGCGAAAGCAGGAAAAATTGAAAAGATCCACTTTAATGAAGGCGATCAAGTTGCTGGTGGTGTGGAATTGGTTAAATTATGTTAATGCCAAAAAAAGTCAGTATTGTTGAAGTTGGTCCACGAGATGGATTACAAAATGAAAAAACGATTGTCAGTTTAGACGACAAAGTTACTTACATTAAAATGCTGGCGGCCTCTGGACTAAAAGATATTGAAGCGACAAGTTTTGTAAGGGCCTCTAAAATTCCTCAGATGTCTGATGGAGGAGAGCTTTATAAAAAATTATTATCTGAAGATTCCCTTAAAGGAGTGCGACTTTATTCTCTCGTTCCTAATGATATTGGAATTGAAAATGCACTAAGTGCTGGTGTAAAAGAAATTGCTATTTTTACTTCAACATCAAATGCCTTTAATCTAAAAAATATCAATGCCACCATTGATGAGTCTCTAGTTCGCATTGATTCTGTGATGAAAATCGCAAATTCGAATGGACTTAAAGTTCGTGCCTATGTATCAACAGTATTTGGATGTCCTTATGAAGGAAAAACTTCTCTGAGTGAACTTAAAAGAGTGGCCATCCACCTAAAGAATTTAGGGGTTGCTGAAATTTCCTTGGGTGATACGATCGGTGTTGCTCATCCAGTACAAGTCAAAGAAGTTATTGATAGTTTATCCAATGATTTTAAATTGGATTTCTTGGCCATGCATTTTCACGACACTCGTGGGATGGCGATTGCAAATACTTTTTCAGCGCTAGAAATGGGGATCACTCGCTTTGATTCTTCATCAGCCGGCCTCGGGGGTTGTCCTTATGCCTCTGGAGCCTCTGGAAATGTGGCCACTGAAGATTTAGTCACACTTTTTACTTCGATGGGAATTGATTGTGGGGTTAATCTTCAGAAGTTATCCGAAGCTTCAATATTCATTTTAAAAAAATTAAATAAAACGACACAGTCAAAAAGTTTAACAGCGTTTTTGGCGAAAGATCATTAACCAGAGTTCATTCATGAAAGAATTTTATTCACAAACCTTTCCTCATCTCGAAGTCAGTCTCAAATCTAATCATCAATTATGGATTAGTCTCAATAATCCAGACCAAATGAATGCGATAACGACGGAGATGATAGATTCACTTGTTGAAGTCATGACCTACGCGGATTTTGATCGCAACGTTCGTGTGATTATATTAACTGGGATTGGAAAAAGTTTTTGTGCCGGTGGTGACATCAAGGCCATGGAAGAAAAATCAGGAATGTTTGCGGGGGAAAGTAATGAGCTGAGATCTCGCTACCAGCACGGGATTCAAAGAATTCCAAAATGTATCGAAGAGCTGAGCGTTCCACTTATTGCTCTTGTTAACGGGGCAGCAGTAGGAGCTGGTTGTGATTTAGCGATGATGTGTGATTTACGAATTGGTTCAGAGTCTTCTAAATTTGCAGAAACTTTTACCCGCATGGGACTTGTCCCGGGGGATGGAGGAACTTTCTTTCTCCAGCGAGTTGTGGGCTTTTCAAAAGCAATGGAAATGTTTCTCACTGGAAAAATGATAGCTGGAGTAGAGGCCCATCAGTTTGGACTTCTCAATTTTTTTGTGAAAGAAAGCGACCTAATAATTGAAACTGAAAAACTAGCTTTACAAGTGGCCAATCAAGCGCCGATAGCTCAAAAATTAACTAAAAAAGCTATGAAGGCCGCCTATCTTCACGATCTTTCCACTTCACTTGATTTGCTTTCCAGCTTTCAAGGAATCACTCAACGAACTCAAGATCATTTTGAAGCGCTTTCGGCTTTCAAAGAAAAGCGTTCTCCAAATTTTAAGTCAGAATAAAAAAATTGACATAAAAGCTCAGTGCAATACACAATCTTAAGAGATGTTTAATTTTTTTCGCCATTTTGTGATCGGCTTGATTTTAATTTTAGTATTAACTTCATGTTCGAGCATTGAATTTACCTCATCAGGACGAGAAACTTATTTGGTTGCCGCAAGAGTCGGCAGTGAAAGAGGTGTTGATGTAGAGGTGACTCGCGGTTTTTATTTTTGGGGATTAAGTCCAAATAAAGCCGAGTTTAATTTAAGCGAAGAATTTAAAGGACTAGGGGTGAGTAATCCCTCTTATGTGGCCATCACACAGAAATATACAGTGAGTGATGTGCTCTTTACGCTTTTATCATTGGGTCTGTATGCACCAGTGACTTATGAGGTGACTCTTTTATCTAAAGGAGAAGCTAAATGAAAAAAACCGGGCGTACCATCTTGAGTTTATTCTGTCTTTTTTTTTGGGGAGGCTGTGGGGCCATAAAAATAACTCCCAGAAGTTGCACGACAGAATCAATTTGGGGAACAGAGGCGATAAAGGCCTTAACTTTAGATGAGAAGCCTATCTACTTTACTCGTGAAGATGATGAATTAGGGAATGATTCAAATTCAGATAACGTAAAAATGGAAGAACTTAAGACTAAGGAAACTTATTTCGTGATAGCCGATATGTCTGTTCGCTTAAAGGATTTATTAGAAGAGCATAATGTGAATTGTGAGGACGTTAAAAAATTGAACTTGAAAATTGAAACGACATTCTTTTTTTGGCGGGAAGTGACTTTAAAAATTGATAGGTAGACGAGTTTGATGCCAGGGATTGGCAACATTCATTTCATATGAAGGGCCAAGGATGGCCCCTTTTTTTATCAAAAAATTACTTAACTAATTTATACTCAAAAGTTTCAAGAATAGGGTATGAGTGACAGCTATCGCGTAAAGTTTCATATTCAACTGAAATACTAAGCTTGTCCGCTTGAACTGATCCGTAGCCATCTGACTGGCCTTTAATGACTGCTACTGCCTGAATGCTTTCACCACATACTGTTTCATTAAAATCATAAATTGTTTTATATGATGCAAATGAATATGTTTCATCTAAATTTCTCACGACTGATGAATTATTGAATATTTTTGGTAAACTAGAATCAGTTCCCTGAATTCTTAAAATTCCAGAATCAACATCTAAGGCCAGTGAATCTAAACAAAATGTTTGAGGTACATTAGCTGGAGTTTCGCTAGTTACCTTATAACAAGTTTCTCCCGCCAAAACGAGGCCAGTGTTAACTAATAAAATAGCAGCAAGAAGTAATTTCATAAAATCCCCTTTTTTAAATTCTTATGGGATTTCATTTACCACAGTTTTCGGTCATTCTTTATGGAAATTTTGTTAAATGATGTAATAGTTACAGCGCTCGTTAATCTTCGTCCAATGAACCCAGCAGGTTAGAAAAAAAGCTTTTTTTATAATCCGTGGCCTCGGCTTCAGTTAGGTGGCCAAAAGTCGTGCGGTCTTGTTCAACGATTAGGTTTTTGTCTTTTAAATCATTTATAAATCGAGACATAAATCTTGGGACATCTTTGCCAAATATCTTTCTTTGCTTACAGTAGGTCATAACCAGCTTTTCTTGTGCTCTGGTGATGCCGACGTAACAGAGCCTTCTTTCTTCAGAGATATCTTCACCTTGAGAAATTGTTTTTTTATGAGGGAGTGTTTCTTCTTCGACACCGACTAAAAAGACCTGCTTGAATTCTAGCCCTTTTGAAGAGTGCAGAGTCATGAGAGTCACTTCATTTTTTCTCACATCACTATCGTCATCATCAGACATTTCTTCTTTGTCTTGAGAGTCTTGGAGGAGAAGTCTTTCACAGAAAGTTTTAAGGTTGGCATTTTCTTTAAAGTAATTTGTAAAACGTTCACTTGATTCAATAAAATGCATGACATCGTTACGTCTTCGTTCGACTTGTTTAGCGTTGTCGTATTGTTTATCAATAAAGTTGAGATAATCTATTTCTTCAATGAGGTTAGTTATACCGGCACTTAAAGAATGCTGTTCAAAAGTTTTTTTATACTTTCTAATGAGTTCGACAAACTTTGTAATTCCTGGAGATCGCAATGGGTCGAGACCTGGGTATTTTTCAAGAGCATTAAAAAGTGCGATATTTTCTTCTTGGGCCCGTGCCAAATACTTATCAAGAGTTGCATTTCCTATTCCACGATGGGGAATATTGAGCACTCTTCTAATGGCCATTTGATCATTAGGATTTAAGATGACAAAGAGGTAGCTCATAAGATCTTTAACTTCTTTTTTATCGTAAAATTTTTGTCCACCAATAATTGTGTAGGGAACTTGGCTTAAACGCAATTGATCTTCTATGGGCGGAGCCTGAGTATTACTGCGATATAAAATAGCGATATCACCTAAGTGACCACCCTGACCTTGGTGACGGACAACATCTTCAACAATCACTTCGGCTTCATGGTCTGTATCTC
>JAYSPR010000131.1:0-18114 GCA_043721975.1 Bacteriovoracaceae bacterium | reverse complement strand
GCATTCTTCACTTGGTTATATGAGTCCGAAAGAGTATGCTGAACAAAACCGTTATGCTGCTTAAAAGGGACTCCGTTAAAGTAGGTAAAGATCACTTCTTTAATTAATACCTCAAGAGCACTATCTTCCAATGATTCAAATTCAAGAGTCGTTTCATCTAAATTTGATTCAGTCATCTTATATAATTTAGCTTCTGCTGAACTGAGTGTATCAAGATTAGTATTTTTACAAACAGTCCAAAGCCAAGTTCGAAAGGCTTTATTAGGGTTATATTGTTTTTTAAATCTATAAACTTTCAAAAAAGTTTCATGAACAACTTCTTCGGCACGGGCCGTGTTGTTAGTGTAACCAAAACTAAAGCGCAGCAGAGGAATTTTGTATTTATGATAAAGGCGTTCAAACGCAATTTGATCATCATCTAATGCAAACATTTGCATCAGTTGATTGTCAGTTAATTCTTCGTTTTTAGTCGCCTTTATTCCCATCAAATGATTATACGAAACTTTTTATAAAAAGTTCCGTATAATCAGTATGACTAAGAAAAAGGAGGACCTATGGGCTTGATTTTAATAAGAAAAATAGGATTTATTGCTTTGGCGCTGATCTCTTTATCAGGGATGGCTCCAAAGCTAATGGCCGCCGATGACTCTAGTGGGGGCGATGCCGAGTTGCAAGCTGAAATGTCTCAATTTAGTGCTGAGAGTGCCAAGCTTCGCACTGATCACATTCAGCAAATGAGAGAGCTTCATGTAAAACACATTAATGAAATGTATGACAGAAAACTTGCCCACAATAAGGAAATCAGTGCTCTGATGATGCAAATGAAGCCGGGAGACAAAGAGGCTAATAAGTCACTTAGAGAGCAAATTAAGGCTAAAAGACTTGCTTTCAAAGAAGAAGAAAAAAAGTTTAGAGAAGATTTTAAAGTGAATGTTCTTAAAGAGAAAAATAAAGAATTTCGAGGATCTATGAAAAAGCGTCATAAAAATATGAAAGAAAAGCATCAAAAAAAATAAATCGCGATATTTTCCACTAAGAGAATTCACTATTTAGGGGATGAGTTTTGAGAGCGTGATTTGAATAAGTCAAAGTCATGAAACTCATTCCTGAATTATTTCATCCTTCCTGCTTCACTCTTCTAACTGCCCCAGTGGCTTCTGGTAAAACTCGGCTCGTTGTCGAGTTTTACTTGAATCACGATTTCAAGGTGATTTATCTTTCACCTTTAAGGGCCCTCGCAAATGAAGTATTTTCAAATTTAAAAAAACAAAATCAAAAGAATGTTTATCTTGCTGGTGGTGAGACTCCACTCAATGAATGTTTTTTAAAATTCATTGAAAAAGATAAAGCTTTTTTCATCGCAACAGTAGAGCTTCTTTCGGACGAGTTTATTGAAGAGCTTTCAAATCTAGACCAAAGAGTTTTATTTGTTATTGATGAATTTCATCTTTTTTATTACTGGGGTGAGAGTTTTAGACCTATTCTCCACGAGCGCTTTCTTTCAATTTTAAATTTTTATTTTCCTATACTCGCGATTACTGCCACTATGGCAGGCGAAGTGATGGATCAATTAAAAGGTGATCTTGTTTTTTATCAAGATTTTTGGATTCATCTTGATTATGGCAATCATAAACTTCATCGAAAGCCAGAGCAAGTTTTAAGCTTCAATGGCCTTAAGCCTCAATATATTCAAAAAGCCTTTTGGCGAGAATTAAGACTAAAAAAAGAGAGTGACATCTTTCTCTATTTTTGTGCTTACAGGTCACAAGTAGATACCCAGGTAGATCGATGCCGAAGATTAGGTTTTAAAGCAATTGGATGTGTCGGCGGTGAAGTCGAAAATTTCTTAGAAGAAGTTAGTCAAAGTGAAGGAAAGATCGATTGTATTTTTGCGACAACCACTCTTAGTCACGGAGTGAATCTTCCCGAGATCAAAAAGGTTTTTATTGATTATGAAGTAAAGAATTATGATTTTTGGCTGCAGATGATTGGTCGAGGAGGGAGACAGGGAAGTGCTTATGAGGTGTATAGTTCGGATGCGTTTCATACAACGAAAAAAGAGAGGATCAAGCATAAGATGAAGATTTTATTATCGGATTTTGTGGGGATTGAAATGTAAATACATCCTGTATTTACATTTTTTAAGTTTTAAGGCATAATGGCTATGAAGATATCGAGTTTTGAGTGGGACTCTGGAAATGAAGAGAAGCTCAAAAAACACCAAATTCCAGTAAGTACTATCGAGGCCTTTTTTATTCATGGTGATTTTCTCATTGCCAATGATATAAAACACAGTGCTTCTGAATTAAGGTATATTGCTTTTGGAACATTGTTGGGTGACTCATTATTTGTTGTATTTACCTTAAGAGTGAAAAATGGAATTTTAAGCATAAGAGTTATTTCAGCTAGAAAATTGCATGAAAGAGAATTTAGGAAATTAAATGAAAAAATCAAAAGTTAAAAAAAAATCGAGCAAAATTAAAAAACTAAGGGAACTTGATTTAACTGGCGATGATCCTCTTGATCAAGATTTTTCGGATGTTGATTTTGGAGGCAAATGGGTTAAGTTTAGTGATTTGTTTGAGTATCAACCTAAAAATAAGACAATTACGATGAGAGTTCCTGAATCAATGTTAGAAAATTTGAAAGATATTGCCAAAAAAGAAAAAACTGATTATCAAAAACTTATAAGAGAAGCACTGTCTGAATTAATAGTGAAAAGATTAAAAAATGCTGCATAAATGCAAACAAAAATAGAAGGCCTTGTCCTCTCCAAAATTCCTTACGATGAACGCCACATCATTGCTCACCTTCTTTTAAGATCAGGTCGTAAAGTATCTGTCATATTCTATGGTGGTCGTGGAGGAGGAAAAAAACAAAAGTCCTCTGTCATTGAACTGGGTTTTATGCTCTCGGTTGAACTTGCTACCGCCAAAACTAATTCAGATATCTATCATGCTAAAGAGTGGTCACTTGTTTGGCATCACGACCTCATCAGATTAAATCACGAGGCTTTTTATCTCACGTGTTTTTTTCTCGAGGTCGTCAATCGCATTGCACCTTCGGAAAACTTGCACGAGGTTCACGAAGAGAATGTGGAAATGGTAGGATTATTTACAAGTGTGAGTAATGCAATTGTACATTTAGAAAAATCACTAAAATCAGATTTTTTCTACAGACATTCTCATTCAGTTATTTTTTTAACGAAGATCCTTCTTCACTTAGGAGTTTTTCCTGAAAGAGAACAGTGTACTTTGTGCGGGATAGACCTTCAGGGATTTAATGACATGTATCTTTTGGCGGAAGAAGGTGGATTTGCTTGCCCGCCATGCATGAATCAGAGGCAATCTCACTCGGTTCAATCTGGTCGAGAATTATGGGAGATTGTTGGCCACATTGCTCATACGAAATATGGTGAACTTAGTTCATTGAAACTTGAATATAAATCTTTACCTAAAATGCTATTTCATTATTTTTGTTTTCAATTTCACTTAGAAGAAAAAGATTTTAAGACAGCTTCTATGGTATTTTAATAAGTCTTGAGATAATGTAAGGCATGATTAAAAAACTCGCATCCCAGTTATGGCCTTACATAAAGCCCTATAAGAAAATGGCTATCTCTTCATTTTTGCTATCATTTGTTTTAGCAGCTTTAACTGGTGCACAATTAAAACTCATCAAACCTATTTTTGACAAAGGCCTTAGTGGTAAATCTACATTAAGTGAAATACTCATTTTGTCTGGTTCACTATTGCTTCTAGGTTTATTAAATTTCCCTGCTAGATTTTATCATTTTTACTGGATGAGGCTAGTTGGTGAAAGAATGAACTCAGATTTGCGAACAACCATATTTTCTAAACTTCAGAAATTACCAACAAGTTTTTATAATCAAAATAAACAAGGCAGAATGCTCTCAACGATGCTTAATGATGCTGAATTATTCGCTCAATCCTTTAGAGCAATTGTTGATTTGGTTAGAGAGCCAGCAAAAGGAATAGTCTATTTGGGATTAGCTTTTTATAGCGATTGGCAATTAACGTTGATAATTTTAATTGTTGGTCCACTCTTTGTCATAATTTTTCAAATAAGTGGAAAAAAAGTAAAATTAAATCAAATCGAAGTTCAGGATGGAAGAGCAGAATTAACTCACAACCTAAGCGAAGGTCTTTCAAGTCACAAAGTAACAAAAGCATTTAATTTGCAAGATTTTGTGATGAAGCGTTTCCACCAATCGCAAGAGCACTATTTTAAATTTACGATGAAATCAGCGAAGGTTGAAGAAATAGCACATCCATTTGTGGAGCTTGTTGGGGCATTTGCATTTGCTATGATCATTGTGTTTGCTTATTTTAGAATAGCCAGCAAGGCCATGACGGTTGGTGATTTTATTCAATTCGCTACTGCTTTAGCGATGCTCATGGACCCCATAAGAAAATACTCACAGGCCAACGTAAAATTAGGTCAAGGTATCGCAGCCTCAGAACGAATCAACCAAATTTTAGATCTCGAAGAAGAAGTCGATCATGGAACTCTTGCTCTAAAACATTTTGAAAAAAATATTAAAGTTTCAGATTTAACTTTTAGTTATGGCGAATCTAATGTCATTACAAAATTAAATTTGGAAGTTAAAAAAGGCCAAAAGATCGCCCTTGTTGGCTTATCTGGTTCAGGTAAATCGACACTCATTAACCTCCTTTTGGGGCTCTATCCAATAGCTCACGGCTCAATAAAAATTGATGGACATGATTTAAAAGAAATTAAACTTAGAGAGTTGAGAAAACTTTTTGGGCTTGTCTCTCAGGATGTTTTTTTATTTCACGATACGATTAAGGCCAATTTGACTATTGGCGGAACTTTTTCTGATGAAGAAATTAAGCGCGCACTCGATGTTTCTTACGCGTCAGAATTCGTGGACAAACTTCCTCAGGGATTAGAAACAGTGGTGGGAGATCGTGGAGCAAAGCTCTCTGGCGGTCAGCAGCAACGACTCACTATCGCTAGGGCTTTCTTACAAAATACTGATATTCTGCTTTTTGATGAAGCGACCAGTGCTCTCGATAACGAATCAGAAAAAGTTGTTCAGCGCGCGCTTGAGTCTATCGCTGGAAATAAGACTGTTATTGCCGTTGCTCACCGACTTTCGACTATTCAAGAATACGACTGCATCTACGTCATGAAAGATGGAATGCTTAAAGAGCAAGGGACTCACCCAGAACTCATGGCCCAAGGTGGAGAATATAAAAAGCTCTATGAACTTTCTTTAAAGTCTGTCTAATCTAAAGTACAATTCCCCTAACTTTTATCGAGGGAGTGTAGCACGTGTCGAATATTTCAGATCTGAAATCTATGAATGAATTAGTGGCCCTGTGTAAGCAACGCGGATTTATTTTTCAATCGTCAGAAATTTACGGTGGATTAAATTCTTGTTGGGATATGGGTCCTTACGGTGTTGAATTAAAAAATAATTTAAAAAATCGTTGGTGGAAATCGATGACTCTTCGTCAAGACGTTGTAGGAGTTGATGCTTCAATTCTCATGCACCCAACAGTTTGGAAAGCTTCAGGTCATGTTGATGGATTTTCTGATCCCATGGTAGACTGTAAAGTTTGTAAAGAAAGATATAGAGCAGACAATATCGATATCACGAAGCCATGTCAGAAGTGTGGATCGAAAGAATCATTCACAGACATTCGTCAATTCAATTTAATGTTTAAAACGCAAATGGGTGCCATGGAAGATACTTCTTCAATGGTTTATCTTCGCCCTGAAACGGCTCAAGGGATATTCGTTAACTTTTTAAATGTGCAAACTACGATGAGAAAAAAATTGCCATTTGGTATTGCTCAAATTGGTAAAGCCTTTAGAAATGAAATTACTCCAGGAAATTTTATTTTCAGAACTCGCGAGTTCGAACAAATGGAAATGCAATACTTCGTTAAGCCAGGAACTCAAAAAGAATCGATGGAAGCTTGGAAAGAAACGAGATGGAAATGGCATCTTGAAAATGGTCTGCGTGCTTACAAAATTAAATGGGCACCACATGGGCCAGATAGTTTAGCTCACTACGCTGACGCTGCTACAGATATTGAATACGAATTCCCAATGGGATGGGGAGAGATGGAAGGGATTCACTCTCGCACTGACTTTGACTTAAAACAACACCAGGAATTTTCTGGTAAGAATATGCAATATGTTGATCAAGTGAATAACGAAAAATATCTTCCTTACGTTATCGAGACATCAGTAGGAGCAGACAGATGTCTACTTGCGATCATGTGTGATGCTTATAGATTAGAAAATGCCGGGGATCCTGAACGCGAGCGATCAGTTATGAAATTTCACCCAGCACTAGCTCCAATTAAAACGGCCATCATGCCACTTTCAAAAAAATCAGAACTTGAAGATGTTTCCAATAAATTATTTGAGGATGTCTCAAGCAACTACAAGTCAGAATACGATGTTGCGGGATCAATTGGTAAACGTTACAGACGCCAAGATGAAATCGGAACACCTTATTGTATTACTGTTGATTTTGATACGCTTACTGACAATGCGGTGACGATTAGATCAAGAGACACTATGACTCAAGAAAGAATCGGGATTGAAAACGTACAAAATTATCTCAAAGATAAATTTAAATTTTAATACAAAATTTTTTCTTTTAATTAATCAAAGGAATAAAAAATGACAAAACAATGGGTTTATCTCTTCAGTGGAGACAAAGTTGAAGGGAACAAAGACATGAAAGACCTCTTAGGAGGCAAGGGAGCCAATCTCGCTGAGATGTGCTCACTAAAACTCGCCGTCCCTCCGGGATTCACAGTCACGACAGAAGCCTGTCTTGATTATGAAAAAAAGGGTAAGGCCATTAATGAAGATGTAAAAGCACAAGTTCTAAAAGCACTTAGTGAAGTAGAAAGAATGACGGGGAAAAAATTTGGTGATAATGCCAATCCTCTTTTATTTTCTGTTAGATCGGGAGCTCGCGCGTCGATGCCAGGGATGATGGATACAGTTTTAAACTTAGGACTTAACGACAAGTCAGTTTTAGGTTTAGCAAAACTGACTGACAATGAAAGATTCGCTTGGGATTCATATAGACGTTTTATTCAAATGTACGCCAACGTTGTTATGGATTTTAACGTATCACTATTAGAAGCCACGCTTGAAGATTTAAAAGAAGCTCGTGGAGTTCATGAAGATACAAAATTAACTGCGAGTGATTTAAAAGAACTTGTCACTGTGTTTAAGAGAATTATTCTTGAAGAGTCAGGGCAATCTTTTCCAACTGATCCAATGGAGCAATTGTGGCTTGCTATCGCTGCTGTTTTTAATTCTTGGGAAAATCCAAGAGCGACAAAATATCGTGAAATTTATCATATCCCTCACGACTGGGGAACAGCGGTTAATGTTCAGTCTATGGTCTTTGGTAATATGGGTGAAGACTGTGCGACGGGCGTTTGTTTCACTCGTGATCCATCAACAGGTGAACGCAAATTTTTTGGTGAGTATTTAATTAATGCTCAAGGTGAAGACGTTGTTGCTGGTATTAGAACTCCTCAGCCAATTAATAATTTTTCAAAGAATGATTCAAATAAAAATTTCAAAACTCTTGAAGAGGCTATGCCAGCGGCTTTCGCCGAGCTCACAACAGTCTATCAAAAACTTGAGCATCACTACAAAGACATGCAGGATATAGAATTCACCATTGAAAATAAAAAACTTTATATTCTTCAAACGAGAAATGGAAAAAGAACAGCAGCTGCGGGAATTAAAATCGCTGTTGATCTAGTGAAAGAGGAGATCTTAACAAAAGCAGAAGCACTATTAAGAGTGAATCCTGAAGATTTAAACCAACTTCTTCATCCGAGATTAGATCCAAAGGCCGTAAAAAATATTATCGCAAAAGGTTTACCAGCAAGTCCTGGCGCTGGAGCGGGAATCATTGCCTTTTCAAGCGAGAAAGCTCACGACCTATCTGTCGCTGGCAAAAAAGTAATCTTAGTTCGCCAAGAAACTTCACCTGAAGATATTGCAGGAATGGTGGCCTCACAGGGAATTCTCACTGCTCGTGGTGGTATGACTTCTCACGCTGCGGTTGTTGCTCGCGGAATGGGAAAACCATGTGTCGCTGGTTGCTCGGCCATGATTGTTGATTATGCTAACGGCACGATGACAGTGGCCGGAAAAAAATACAAAGAAGGTGATAGCTTAACAATTGATGGAGCCACTGGTGAAGTCATTGAAGGGATTGTACCAACTATCGATGCAGCCATTACAGATGACTTCGCTACATTTATGAAATGGTCAGATGAGTATAGAAAACTTGGAGTCAGAACAAATGCTGACACTCCAGATGACTCTCGCGTTGCTGTAAAATTTGGCGCAGAAGGAATTGGTCTTTGCCGAACTGAGCATATGTTCTTTGAAAAAGATAGAATCTTGGCCGTGCGAGAAATGATTTTTGCGAATTCACTCGGAGATCGAAAAAAAGCGTTAGCAAAAATTCTTCCATTTCAGCGAGAAGATTTTGTTGGAATTTTCACAGTGTTAAATAATCTTCCAGTGAACATCAGATTATTAGATCCACCTCTTCATGAATTTCTTCCTCACACAAGCGAAGATAAAAGAGAATTAGCTGAGAGCCTTGGTCTCGATATCAAAACGATTGAAGAACGTGGAGACCAACTTCACGAATTTAACCCTATGCTCGGGCATAGAGGTTGTCGCTTAGGTGTAACTTTTCCAGAAATTTATAGAATGCAAGTTCAGGCCATTATTGAAGCGGCACTCATTTGTGCAGATAAAGGTGTGACTGTTATTCCGGAAATCATGATTCCTCTTGTTGCCGTAGAAGGTGAATTAACTTTCTTAAAAGAAGATGCCATTAAAGAAATCGAAAGAGTCTTTCAAGATAAAGGAAAAAAAGTTAAGTATAAAATTGGAACGATGATCGAGCTTCCGAGAGCTGCGATCATGGCAGGACAAATTGCGAAGCACGCAGAGTTCTTTTCTTTTGGAACAAACGATCTCACTCAAACAACTTTTGGATTATCGCGAGATGATGCTGGTAAGTTTTTACCTGAGTACGTTACAAAAGGAATGATGGCGAAAGATCCATTCGTTACGATTGACCAAGAGGGAGTGGGCTTTTTAATGAAGCATGCTGTGAGCGAAGGCCGCAAGTCAAATCCAGATATACACTTTGGTATCTGTGGAGAGCATGGTGGAGAGCCGAATTCGATTGAATTCTGTCACAAGATTGGACTTGATTACGTATCGTGTTCACCTTACCGAGTGCCAATTGCGAGACTTTCGGCTGCTCAAGCGGCCATTAAAAATACAAAATAATTACCAATAGCAATGAAGTTCAAGGGATGGACTTCATTGCATTTAATTTTTTCATGGAGGATTCTTATGTTTCGTTTATCAATTCTTTCTTTCACACTTTTATTTTCAGTTGCGGCCAGTGCAGAAGTTTGTGAAGGGCTTAATGCTTGCTCAGAGCTTTACACGCAAATGACTGGTCAGAAACTGACTATGGATAAAAGTATTAGCGACGATATGTCGATTGCTGTTCCTAGTACAATTATGGAGAGTAAAAATGCGACTGGTGATTTCACAAACTTCTTGAATAAAAATGCTATTAATCTTCTTCCTGGTGGGAAATTACAGGCCATGAGACATGGTGAATTTTTAACGGCACCTATTTATGTTGTCAGCACCGGGAATATGCCAATGATGATTAATAAAGATGGATTAGTGACCATGGTTTATCAAACTCAAAAAGTGCCCACTAAATTAGTGAGCTCAAAAATTCGCAGGATGCTTTCTAAGAAAAAAACAAAATCAACAAATAATATTGTTGAATTTAATAAAAATCAAATTATTGCAGTCTCTGACAATTTTGAACACGCGACAAAAATTATGACTGAAATTATGAAAACAGATAAGCTCTAGGCCATAAATAATGACTAACAAGCTTATCGACCTAAGTCTCAAACTATTAAGCCAACAGCATTTCGACAGTCTTGCTGTTGGCGTGATTGATTTTAACAATCAATCTTTTGATAGTTTTGAAATCTCGGCAAGCAATGTTGTGTCGTCAAAACCTTATTTATATTTTGATTTGGCCAGTCTTACTAAACCCCTGACAAATTCAGCGGTCTTATTAAAAAATCCAAATCTCTTCTCAGAAGAAACACTCTTACTTCTTAATCATAAAGCGGGTCTCCCGAGTGGGGGACTCCTTTCTAAAAAAACATGGAGAGAAGAAATTCTTTCTTATGGCATAAGCTCCTCTCCAACCTTATATTCAGATTATTCATCTTTAAGATGTATGTTGGAAATTGAAAAAAAATCAGGAAAAGCACTAAAAGAGCTTTGTGATTATTACTTTGATTCAGACCTTGTTCATTGGAAAAAACTTCCTTTAAATTCTTTTTCTCCAGAGTATGGTTCTAGAAATCATAAAATTGTGAGTGGAGAGGTTCATGATAATAACTGTTATAATATTGGAGAATTTGTTTCTCACGCGGGATTATTTTCAACAATAGATGGTTTATGTAAGTCACTTTTAAATCTAAACAAGGCAGTTGATTTAAATAAACAGCTAACAAATGCTTTTAAAACTCACGATAACAATGACCGTTTTATCATGGGATTTGATCATGTCAGTGATCCGGAGCAAACATTGGCCGGCAGAGGATGCTCACTAAAAACTTTTGGGCACTTAGGTTTTGTTGGTACATCTTTTTGGATTGATCTTGAACAAAATAAAGGAGCCGTGATTCTCACGAATGGTGTTCAAACTTATTGGTACGATAAAGCAGGATTAAATCATTTAAGAAAAACGATTGGTGAAGCTATTTGGGAAATATAGGGTCTAGGAAAATCCTAGACCCTATAAAAATCTTTACTTAACAGCTGGCTGAACTTCATTTAGTTTTTTGATTTCATGAAGAGATAATGTTTTTAAAACGACTCCTGAGTAATCATAATCAGCGTTCGTTTGAGCATCAGCAGATTCATAAATAGTGACCATGTGTGAAACATCAAAAAATCTTCCAGTTCCATCACTTACAAATCCTACGAAAAATGTATAACCTGCACCAGCGCTTGCCCATCCACCGCGACCAAATGATGTCATCAATGTTTTAGTAATTCTTACTTCACCACATCCGTCTATCCAAGTATTTTCACTTGTGCTTGTTGCTTCACAGTTTTGAAGTTCAATTTCTTTGACAAGTTTTGCAAGAGGAGAGCTTTCATCTTTTAGTAGTTCACTAATAAATTTTTCATTTTCTTGGGCATCAACATACTGAGCCGCTTGAGTACCACTAGTTTCTTCTGTGTTGATTGTAACTAAGGCTTCAGTCGAGCTCACTTTTTTATAAATTCTCGTTTCATCTGCAGCATAAATGCTTGTCGTAAAAGTTAATGCAAGTGCGCTTAATAAAATAGCTTTCATAATAAAGACTCCAAAGGTTAGGTGGTATTTGGCCGGAGTATAGTAGGAATCAAACGGAAATGGGGAAAATAGGTAAAAATTGTAAAATTTATAACTGTGGAATAGATGTTATTTCTTGGCCATCAATGGGAAAAGAGCGTTCTGAGGGACCTTTCTTGAGAAGTATTCTAATAGAGTCAGGGTGTTCGAGTTGATAAGCTGGTAATCTTAGAACGACTCCAGATTTCTTCTGGGCCGATTTTGAATTAATAATAAAAGGTCTTGGATTACCTGACCTTTGATTCCATACAACGAGTGTTTTCGGAGTTGAAAGCGAAATAGCAAAGAATTCAGTTTGATCAGGGCTAATATATCTGTAAGCATTTTGTAAAAAACTATAAGACTCATCCAGATCTGGATGAACAAAAAGTTTATAATACTTTGATCCACTGACAATCATGAAAAGTTGGTCTGAAATATTGGGATCAATTTTATGGTTAAAAATAAGCTGAATGTCTTGTTCTTGAATGAGATAATAGGCCAGTGGAAATTTAATAGGCTTATCAATGTTTTCATTTTTTTTTGAAATAAGTTTTCTAATATCACCAGGTAAAATTTCTTGTTCGCTAACTACAATGAAATGTTTGTCATGTGAATAATGATTAGCATGAGTAGAAATAGAATAGTTTTTCTCACACCCATAAAGAGTGATAACCAAAGTAATAAATGAAAAACTACGGAAAAAATGCATTAAATTTCCTATATTCCTTCTATTAATGTTTGCATGATTGTCATGCACGCGTTGTCTGCAAGTCCTGGTTTTAGAGCATTTCCTTTACCTTGATAAAAAGCCTCTAAAGGATTTTGTGCGATTGAAGTTGGCAAAATATTCAGAGTTAAATTGCCATTGTAAGTTACACTTTTATAAAGTCCTGCTGCTTGAAATGCTGTAAAACTGTATATTTTTGCAAAAAAATCAATGTCGATTTTTACTGGCGACTTCATCCAAATGAGGCTTGCATCATCAACCTTAGTCATAACATTCCATTCGACAGACTTTGAGAGAGCACTATTTGATAATAAAATTTTTCCCAAAAGGTCCTTGAGTGCTTTTTCTTCTGAGGCATTTTTGGCAACAATTAAGACTCTTGCCAAGTCTACTTTTGGATTCCAAGTCCCTTCCGCAATAGTTTTATTAAAAGCTATGTTAAAAACATACTTTCCTTGCGATCTTTCTTGTAATTCTTGAAGGACTTCTCCCATGATGACAAATTTATCTAAGATGAATTGGTCTGAGAAGGTTGGATTTTTATCAGCAAAGTTGAGAATATCTTTTTCGGTTAAATTTTTTGTTTTTTTCAAATGAGAAAAAACATAATATTTATACGAGAGTGACTTTTTTTCAAGCACAGTAAAGACTAACTTCTTAACTCCTTCCATCTCACTCACCGGAACACTGGCAATGGGAGTTGGAATTCCCTTAGTATCACGACTAAAAAGTGAAGCGAGCAATTTATTCTGAGCATTTTTTCGTTTTGAACTAGTTGCATGAGCCAGGGTTTCAGTTTCACTTCCAAGAACATCTGATATTAATAAAAAGAGTTCTAGATGATCAGAAGATTCATTAAAAATTCTTCTCAAATAAGACGTTTCAACTTCTACGAATTCTGATCTTTTAGTCACACTTGCAAGCCACTTGTGACTTTCTTCAAAGGGTGATCCCACATGCTCAACTGCGCCAGCAAGAAGTGCACCTTCAATGATCATTGGTTTTTTTAGCATCGGCAGTTTTTTATTACCATCATAGACATATAGAGGTGAGACTAGATCTCCAACTTTATATCCTTTGTCTGCAAAGGCACCAGCCGTTCCCATGTAAGTAACATTTTTGTGACCTGTGGCTTTTAAGGCAGTGGCGATTGGAATAATTTCATCGCCCCAGACATTAGAAACCACACGCCATCTAATGGTTTGACCATTTGAATTTTTAAAAACGTAATCACACATTTCTATAGTGAAATTATCGTAATTATAAACCTTAAATTTTTCTGGTAAGATGCCAGCGACTTTACTCATATCAGTTTCGAGTGCTTCAAAAGCAGCTTCAACAATTCCTTTATCTTTAAAGAGAATTTCAAAAGTAACTTCACCTGTCATCATCGTTCTCAATTTTTCAAGATCTTTGGAACTAGTTTTTCCTAATCTTTTGGCGAATAAAGCTCCATCATGCTGAAGAAAATTGTTAAGAGCGGTGATTTTCCAGAAAATTTCAAACTTGCCGTCAATTGATTCTTTTTGCCCAATGAGAACACGGTCAACTTTCGGCAAGAGTTTTAATTGAGCAGCATGCTCTTCTGCTCTTGCTGCATGAAATTTCTTAACATCACCATTGACAATAATTTTGCTTTTCATAGGGCTATTGTCAAAATTAGAAAGTGAGACTTGGTTGGTGAGATGTTCAAGACGATCAAAGCCACCAATGTTGGTAATCGCTAGACGGTAAGTTGCTTCACCAGGATATTGGACAATGTAAATTTTGTTATAATTTTTTGCCAAAGGCTTTACTTCAAAAAGAACTTCCCCTTTATCTTCTTTAAGTGTTTTTAAAAACTCTCGACTATCACCTAGGTGAAATTCTATAGTACGACCAGTTTTATTAGCTTCCCAAAAAATAGCACGTGTCGTTCTGTTAGAAATATAATGACCAGAATCTAGTGTCATATCTTCAGCTTTTAGGGCAGCTGCTTTAATTTTTAATCCGTCATTAGGGTCAACAATTTCTTCTGCGATATTCGTTGGTAAGTTGAGCTTAGTTGGAGAAAGATTATAAGCTTCATTTAGTTTATTTTTAAAAAAATTATATTCCCATTTCAGTGTGTCTTGGCTAACTCCAGCAGTAAGTCCTTTTGATTTTAGTAGGTTAAAAATAATTTGGTCGTAAGATTGAGCATCTAATAAGGCTGTCTTTTTAAATTTCATTTCCATGATCTGTTCAATACTAATCGACCTAAGGTATTTAATAATCTCTTCTGGAACCTTCCCATCTTGAGCGTTGGCATATTCATTGATGTAATATTTAAACTTATCCATAGATAAATAGTAGGCGAGGTCCTCTAGTTCAGAGGCGGGAATACGAACTAGATCTGAACGAGTTGAATTCATGGCCCATTGAGAACAACTTGAAAGCACCAGTGCAAAAAGAAGCAGTAATAGAGTGAGTGCTTTCATTTATTTCACCGTCCAAAAAAGTTTAATTAAATTTTTGCACGTAAGATCTCCTTCTGGGCTCAAAGCCGGTTTTGGATCACTGGCGTCGAGGAAGGTTTTATAAAAAGCTTTATTGGCAGTAGCGGGACTTTTACCAGGAGTATCCTCCATTTCTTTATAAAGAAGCTTGAAATACTGATAAGTATTTTTTTTAATTTGAGTGACAATCACAGGAGCTTTTTCTTTCCCATAAGTTTTTATAACTAATTGGACTAGCTTCTCATCAAAGGCCTTTTTTCTGGCAGTGTGTTCAACTGGATTATATTCGTTGTGAAAAATAGCAACGAGTTCATCAGGAAAAGTTGAAATAGGTAGCAAAAATTCGATTTCATTATCATACGATGAAGCATAGTTGAAACTTAAAAGGCGCGGGTCTATGAGGTAGGCCGAAACTTTGGAGTTACCAAAGGTATTGGCAATATCAATTTTTGGTGTAAAAGAAATAAATGGGCTCCCCTTAGGATCACCAGAGTGATTAAGAAACATCGTTGTGATTCTTGCTGATTGAGCAAAATCATCTTCACCGTTAATAGTGGCTATAAATTTACCATTCATTGCTTCAAGCGTGCGAAGCCTTCGATTCCAAGTCCCTTGATTTTTTACCATTCCCGATGACATGACAAAGGCCTTGTTTTCTAAAACAGCTTCTTTTTCAGAGAGCTCTTTCCCTGCGACGTAAGCACGATTAATATAGTCATCATCGATACCACGATAAATCAGGATTCTTTGTTCAAGAGGAACAGGTTTTTCCATAACTTCTATATAAGTTTCCCAGAATTTTTTTTCAAATGGTGCCATATCTTCCCAAGGGAGATATTTTCTCAATAAAGATGCTGCACCTTCGCGATCACCTTTCGCAATCATCGTTCTAAACTGTTTTGCCTCGGGTGCTTTATCGAGCGCATCCAGGCCAACTTTTCTTTTAGCATCATTAACTTTTCTTTGAGCTTTTAGTGCTTTGATTTCTGATTTCAGTGAATCTTGAACTTTCAGTAAAGGATCCCTGATAGATTTCTGATACTCATTACCCTGCAATAAATTTAAATCATCACCATATGAATACGTAGGAGAACTTAATCTTATAGTTAATAAATTGTCTGTTGATATCGGATCGCCATGTTTAGCATTATAGTAAGCTTCAAATACAGAATGAATATTTCCAAATACAGTTTGATTTAATAAAGTTTGAACAAATTCAGTCATCGCAGTTGTTGCAGTTTTGTCCCTGAAAGCATCTGCGGTATGAAAAATTCTAAAAACTAATTTAGATTCTTTGTCATCAATATCGAGCTCTAATTTAAAGAGTGCCCCATCTGGAAGCGAAGCGACCTGTAGGAAATCAACTTTTTTAGGAGCATGAGATAGATGTGATTGAGTGATCCAAGGCTCGATTATCTCTTTTGCTTTTTTTTCATTGGCAGCTTTACTGCCATTAGGTTTTTTTTCTACAGCATTAAAACTAAAAGCTTTATCTAAAGCAGCATTCGAAGCTTCTGCAGGTACCCTGCTGTATTTTTCTACGACCGTTCCACAGCTTGCAATCACAAGACATAAAATAATTAAGATGTTTTTTAAAAGTAATTTCAAAGCCAGACTCCTTCACAGTTTATCTCTAGGTTTCTTCGGCATATTTGCCTTATTTTTTAGCTTTTACTGTGTTAATATTATTTAAGATATTATTAATGTCCGACGGGAACACTCATGAATTTACAAAATAAACTAGACTACACTTCCCTTAAAAAAAATCAGCCTAATATAAAACGAGTCTTTTTTTACAGAGTGTGTGGAACAGGTATGGGAGCAGCAGCTTGTTTACTAAAGGAAAAAGGTTATGAAGTTGAAGGAGGGGACTCTAATTTTTACCCACCGATGAGTACCTATTTAAAATCGACAGGTATTCCGCTTTATAAAATGGAGCAAGTGACTCAGGAATTATTAAAATCATTTGATCTCATCGTCGTTGGTAATGTTGTCCCCAATGGTGGGCCAGACGCTAAAGCCATTGAAGATTCTGGAGTAAAGTTTTCTTCTTTTCCAACGGCCATAGGTGCTTTGGTTTTAAATGATGTCAACGTCGTTGGGATTGCTGGAACTCACGGTAAAACAACGACAACTTATCTGGCTACTCAGATTTTTGAAAATTTAAAAACCAATCCAGGTTACCTTATCGGTGGAGTCATGGACTCGCGCCCTTCATCAAGACTTGGCAGTGGAAAATATTTTTTTATAGAGTCTGATGAATATGACTCAGCTTATTTTGAAAAGATTTCAAAATTTAGATCTTACTCAATAGATAATTTAATTCTAACATCTCTCGAATTTGATCATGCTGATATTTTCAATTCAGTGGAAGACATAAAAAATCAATTTCGAGCAGCGATACCTTCTATTGAAAAGAAATTTATTTTTAGCTGTGATTACCCCGCAGCATTAGAACTTTATCATGAATTTACTGATGGAAATAAAAGTAAGTGGATGCTTTATGGTGAGAAGTCTGAAATTGGACCAAAGATTATTTCAACGAATGAAAAGGGAACAGTTTTCGAGCTTAAATATAATGGCTCACAATTAAAATTTGAAACTAACTTGATTGGTCTTCATAATGTTCTTAATTTAACTTCTGTGATTATCTATGCACTTTCAGAAGGCTTTAGCCATTTGGAAATTTCAAGTGCAATTACTGGTTTACAGATGGTTAAGAGACGCCAAGAGGTGCGTGGTACCTATAACGGATCATTAATTGTTGATGACTTTGCCCACCATCCTAGAGCTGTCGAATTAACTCTCGATGGAATTATTACTAAATATCCAGGTAAAAATATACATGTGATTATGGAGCCGAACTCTGCGACGGCAAGAAGTGCAATCTTTCAAAATGAATTTGAAGCATCTTTATCTCGAGCAAATTCTGTTATTTTTACGAAACCGACAAGGCCCACCAGTGTTAAAAACGTTGGAGACTTGGATATTGAAAAAATTATTAAGCATGTTATTGAATCAGGACGACCTGGAAGTGTCGTCGGTACCTTAGCAGAACTTATGACTGAAATTGATAAAATCGCCAACGAGAAAAATGTTATCTTGATTTTAAGTAACGGAACTTGCCTTGGATTGTGGGAGTCTGAGTTTGTTAAAAAACTCAAGTCTTAAAATGGTTCTAAAACTTTTCCTTTTATCTTCTATCTTATTTGGGTTTAACCAAAAAGCTTCGGCCATGAGTAAGCTTGATCAAGGGGTTTTAACTGAATATGTAAAAATTCAAAAAGAATTTTCAGATTCCCTATGCAAATCAACAACCGAGCAAGATTTTCGTGATTTAGATTTAAAGTATAGAGAGAATGGAAATTTTATTCCACTTTTATTAGATCAAAAAGTTGATGTGAAATCTATTAAAGCAA
>JAYSPR010000130.1:0-3657 GCA_043721975.1 Bacteriovoracaceae bacterium | reverse complement strand
TATACTTTTAAACTTAGAAAAGGTGTAAAGTTTCACACTACAAAATACTTCACACCGACACGCGATTTCAACGCAACTGATGTCCTCTTCTCTATTGATCGCCAGCGCATTCCCACTCACCCATTCCACGCAGTGAGTGGTGGAAAATACGAATATTTTGATGGAATGGAAATGGGTACGAGCATTGCCGATCTTAAGGCAATCTCTCCACTAAAAATTCAAATCACTCTCTCTAAACCAGACGCCACTTTCTTAGCAAACATGGCCATGAGCTTTATGAGTATTTTATCTGAAGAGTACGCACTCTCACTTTCTAAAAAAGATGATATCGATAAACTACCAGTGGGAACTGGTCCTTATGTTTTTATTTCATACCAAAAAGACAGTGTTATTCGTTATGAAGAACATAAAGCCTTTTGGGGGAAAAAAGGAAACGTCGATAAACTTATCATTGCCATTACTCCAGATGCCAACGTTCGTTCACAAAAATTAAAAACAAATGAATGCCAATTTGTGGGAGAGCCAAGCCCAGCTGATATTCCGGCTTTAAAAGCTAATGCTAAAATTAAAGTTCTAGAAAATGCCGGTCTCAATGTTGGATTTCTAGCAATGAACGTGACAAAAAAACCTTTTGATAACGTGCTTGTTAGACAAGCAGTGGCCCACGCTCTTGATAAAAAAACTTATATCAATGCTATTTATATGGGGAATGCTCAAGTCGCAAAAAATCTCATTCCTCCGACTATTTGGTCTTATAATAACGCCGTTAAAGAAACTGATTACAACGTAGAAAAAGCCCGTGCACTTCTAGTCAAGGCTGGATTACCCAATGGATTTGAAACAGAAATGTGGACTCTTCCCGTCGCCAGACCCTACAACCCTAACGGGAAAAAAATGGGTGAACTAATGCAAGCAGATCTCGCCAAAGTAGGAATTAAAGTGAAATTAGTTTCTTTTGACTGGCCGACTTACCTTGAAAAATCAAAAGCTGGTCAACACGCCATGATCCAACTTGGTTGGACTGGTGATAATGGCGATCCAGATAATTTCTTTAACGTCCTTCTCGGCTGTGCAAGTGTGACTTCAGGAAGTAATTATCCTCGTTGGTGTAATGAGAAATTTAATAAGCTCATTGATGATGCAAAATTGTCAACAGATCCTAAAGTGAGATCTAAGTATTATATGAGTGCCCAGGTTTTAGAAAGCGAAGAGATGCCACTGGTTCCAATCGCCCACTCTCGAGTGTTCAAGGCCATGGCCTCAAATATTAAAGGCTACAAGCAAGATCCATTGGGACAAGATTACCTCATTGGTATCGTTGTCGAATAAAAATAAATTGAGACTCTATTCATGAAATTTATTGGAAAAAAATTATTAGACTTGATCCCAACCTTGTTTGGGATCAGTCTTATATGCTTCATTCTCATCAGGCTAATCCCAGGAGATCCTGTTTTAAATCTCATTGGAGAAAGAGGAGCAGACCCTGCTCGTTACTTAGAGATGAAAAAATCGTTGGGATTAGATTTGCCAGTTTACGAGCAATTTTGGATCTACTTAAAGAGCACTCTTCATGGGGATATAGGCACTTCGATTATTTCAAACAACACGGTGTGGAGTGAATTTATTGAGCGCTTTCCAGCGACCATGGAATTGGGACTCATCGCTTTATTAGGGGCCACTATTATTGGTCTGCCATTAGGAATGATTGCGGCCATTAAACGCAATAGTTTTTTTGATTATTTTTTAATGAGCACTAGTCTCATTGGTTATTCGATGCCTATTTTTTGGTGGGGTCTTATTCTCATTTTACTTTTCTCGGTAAAACTTGGAATCACGCCTGTCTCGGGTCGAATTGATTTTCTTTTTGATATTCCTCATTACTCTGGATTTTATCTCATCGATACTCTACAAAGTTCCGTGATTATAGAAAACGGACTCGCTCCCTTCAAGAGTGCGCTTGCCCACTTACTTTTGCCTTCAATTGCCCTGGGGACTATTCCTCTCGCTGTTATTGCTAGAATGACGAGATCAAGTATGCTCGAAGTTTTAGGGGAAGATTATATTCGCACTGCCAGAGCAAAAGGAATGAATAAATACCGAGTGATCGCTATTCATGCACTAAGAAATGCTCTCATTCCTATCATTACTACTTTAGCTTTATTATTTGGTTCCATTATTACTGGTGCTATTTTAACTGAAACTATTTTTAGTTGGCCTGGTATAGGCAAATGGATCGTGGCCAGCATAACGGCCCGAGATTATCCTGTTATCCAAGGTGGCGTTCTCATTATTTCATTTGTCATCGTTCTCACAAATATGTTGGTTGATGTAATTTATTATTTACTCAATCCCAAAATGCGAAATTAAAAATTTATGAAAATCTTTTTAAGTGAGCTCTATTTTGAATTAAAGAAAAATAAAGGATCAATGATTGGAATCATCATCATTCTTTTTTTTATTATTATTGCCTTTAGTGCTTGGGTCATCGCTCCTCATGATCCCACTCAAATTTATTCTGAATACTTGAGGCTTCCTCCGAGCTTTGTGAATGGTGGAAATTCTCAGTTTTTTTTAGGAACAGATGACTTAGGTCGCGATTTATTAAGCCGGCTTATTTTTGGATCTCAAGTGTCATTGTCCGTTGGATTTGCGGTTGTTATTCTCTCTCTGACAACGGGAACTGCACTAGGGGTGATCGCTGGTTATTACGGAGGATTCATTGATAAAATCATCATGAGGTTCACTGATCTCATCATGTCACTTCCCAGTATTTTATTTGCTATTGTTATCGTCGCAGTTTTGGGGCCTGGAATAACTAATGCTATTGTGGCCGTCAGTATTGTGGCCGTTCCCAATTTCGTTCGAATTATTCGCGCACAAGTCATGGTGGAAAAAAATAAGCAGTATGTTTTTGCCGCTAGATTATTTGGTGCCAATAATTTTAGAATTATGTTTAAAGAAATTCTTCCAAACTGTATGGCGCCACTAATCGTTCAAGCGACTTTGGGTTTTAGTGATGGAATTTTAAGTTGTGCGGCTTTAGGTTTTTTAGGTCTTGGCGCTCAAGCTCCTATGTCTGAGTGGGGTACTATGCTTTCAGATGCTCGCAGTTATATTGAAAGCTCTCCTTGGATGGTCACAATGCCAGGCTTTTGCATTTTGATTGTAGTTTTATCTTTTAATTTACTAGGTGATGGGCTCAGGGATGCATTAGATCCTAGACTCAAAAAACAAAACTAACTATGTTATTAAACGTCGACAAATTAAATATTCATTTTAAAACTGATAAGGCGGCTAAGCCTATTCATGCCGTCAGAGATCTTTCTTTTCAAATCGAAGAAGGCGAAATGCTCGGTGTTGTGGGAGAATCTGGCTCGGGAAAAAGTATTACGAACCTAGCACTCTTAGGCCTGCTTCCTGATACGGCCATCGTTACGGCAACAAACTTAAGTTTTCAAAATCAAAGCTTACCCTCTCTTAGTGAAAAAAAATGGTGCCAAATCAGAGGTCAGGAAATCTCAATGATTTTTCAAGATCCCATGACCGCCCTCAACCCTTTTTTAAGTGTAGAATTTCAATTAGTCGAAACCATCACAGCTCATTTGGGACTCTCAAAAAAAGAGGCCATAAATAAGGCCATTGAACTTCTAACTTTTG
>JAYSPR010000129.1:0-2303 GCA_043721975.1 Bacteriovoracaceae bacterium | reverse complement strand
ACTCCGTTAAAGTAGGTAAAGATCAAACCTATTATAAAATTCATAGTGCTTCTCCGGCTTGAGATTTAATTAAATTTTGTAGCCTTTCAACAATGACTTTTCTTTCTGAGTTTTGAGGATTAAGCACCAAGGCTTTGTTGTAATACTTAAGGGCCTTGGGGAAATCTTTTTGTAGGTATTTGATATTTCCAAGATAATCATAGCCGACACTTACGGACGGAAATTGTTCAATGAAATTTAACATTGCACTTTCTGCTTCAGTGTATTGCTTTGACTGAATTAGTCCGTTTGCTCGTGCAATTGTGTTGGCAACTTTTTCTTGAGTAATTGTAAGTTCCCCAAGATTCTGCATATTTTCATCTTTTTTGAGTTGTGAATTAACAATCAACTCACTTCCGAAAGTTGATTTCATTAAGATCATGTCATGGTCGACATAACCACTTTTCTTAATATTGACTTGAGCGTAGCGGTTTGAGTTTTTATAGACTTCATTTTCGCTAACTGAAAGTGGCGTTTTTCCAATAAAAGATGAAATTCCTTGGGAATCGATTATATTAACTTCTGCATCTATTGGACTTGAATTAAATTTGATAGTTGAAGGTGAGGAACAAGCAGATAGAGAAGCAATAATTGCTAATAGACCTACTTTGATCAGTGATTTTCTAGAAAACATATGCTCCATCCTTGAAGTCGTTTTGTCCTAATTATGTTAGTTTATTCGGTCTACTAATTTAAAACTTAACTTTTTCTTAAGGTTTTTGTATTTTTAAACATTCTTTATTTTTATTTGTAGACAATTTGTTTAATATGAAATTAACCAATATTACTAATATCAACTGAGTTAGTTGGAGATTATAGCTTGATCTGCAAGTGCTTCTTGATGTCGGTAATCCCCCGTCAAGTTGCCATCTGAACTGTCTAATTTTTCAACACTTTTTAATGAAAAGGAAAGCTAAGCATTCGCTTTAACATCTGAAAGGAAAGGTCCTTTTATTGCAATATCTTTAAGAAATATTGTTTATATCAAGGGTTTTTTATGTTTAAAAAAAGTATTTTATTGGCACTTTTGTTAAATGTTTTTGCACTTACAGTTCGTGCAGATGAAATCAAAGCACCATTGAGATCCAATCCTCAAGACGAGCAGGCCATTATCCAACTCTATTCAAGTGTTGTGCAAGAAAACCGTGATGGCATGAATAAATTAAATCAATTCGTCAAAGAAAGTGATGTATTTCGCCAGATGAAAAAGAAAGCTCGTGTGACCTCATTAACTAACGATGAAAGACAAATCTTACGTGAGTCATGGGGAAAGCTTTTAAGTCATCACCTTGAGCTTAATAATGTTATTGAAATGTTGAATGCCAAAATCAAAGACAATGCAGATGATGCTTTTGTTAATGATGAGTATTTTACCATTATGTATGCCGCTTTTTTAGCTCAGTATTGTAGTGCCATTGAATTTATTAGACAAACCAGAAAAATTCCAACAATTGACTTGGTTTTAGATGAAGCCGTGGTTGAGTTGGACTTGGAAAGTGGAACATTTGATAAATTTAAATTTGAATATTTGAATTTAGAGAAATTCGTTGAATATTCCGGTTATAAACTTCAAGCAATGAATAAAAAAATTATTTCACCATTAAATAGCGGAATAGAAGAAGATGTAAATGAGATAAGTAAGTTTCATCGTTTCAAAGGATTTTTCTATACATTAAAAAATGGTGGGAAAATTGTAGCGAATTTTTTATTTAAAATTTATTTTCCACTGCAAAAGAATATCTCTGAATGGATGGGGGATGAGCGCGTGGCCCGTGGTAATGAATTTTTGATTAACCATGATCAAATTAAAATTGTTCATCAGAAATTAAAATCAGGTGATGTCCTCATTGAAAGACGCGAGTGGTACTTGTCTAATATTGGGCTACCTGGATTTTGGCCCCATGCGGCCTTGTACTTAGGTAGACCAGAAGAACGTGCGCATTTAGAAAATGATGAAAATATTAAAGAATGGGTTAAAGAAGAAGGTATAGAAAGTGGAAGCTTTGAAGAGCTTTTAGCAAACAGATACCCCGAAGTTTATAGTGAAAGTTTAAAGAGTGATGAAAGCCAACATGAATATAGAGTGCTAGAGGCCATGAGTGAAGGTGTCGTTTACACAAGTCTAGAGCATTCAGCGAATGCTGATTCACTTGCTGTTTTAAGACCTTGATCTTTACCTACTTTAACGGAGTCCCTTTTAAGCAGCATAACGGTTTTGTTCAGCATACTCTTTCGGACTCATATAACCAAGTGAAGAATGCAAT
>JAYSPR010000128.1:0-4756 GCA_043721975.1 Bacteriovoracaceae bacterium | reverse complement strand
ATTGCATTCTTCACTTGGTTATATGAGTCCGAAAGAGTATGCTGAACAAAACCGTTATGCTGCTTAAAAGGGACTCCGTTAAAGTAGGTAAAGATCAATTCAGAGGGTGAAACCTCTGTATTGCTCTTTAACAATTTAATATGGCTGACCACAAAAGAAGCATCAGTTTTTCTAAGAAAGTCTGTAAATGCCCTTCATACCCTCGTTTCACGAGGTCATATCAAGGCAAGAAAGTTTAGAAATCGTTTGTACTTTAATAGATTGGAACTTGCATATCTCATTGAGACCTCCCAATTTCGCGGAGGTTATTAATGGCAATTTCAAAATACATTGAAGATGGAAAGGAATACTGGAAAATTTATGTTCATGTTCGCAGTAGTGCGGATAGGAATCGTAGAATCCAAAAAACTATCACGGGACTTAAATCTGAATCTGAAGCAAGACGAGAAGAGAAAAAAATTATTCAAAAGATTTCTAAAGATGTTCAACAGCAAGACAACAAAGGTCTCGATTGGGGCACTGTCGTAGATCTCTGGGAGCAAGAAGTAAAAATGGGTTATTTGCGAAATGTCTCTGAAAAATGTGCTAACGAATATGTTAGTATAATAAATAAATGGACTAAAGATTGGACTGATCTGTTTGCTGGGGATATTACTCGAGCTGAAGGTCGAGATTTAATCATTAAGCTTCAAACTGCAAATTTATCTAAGGCATACCAGAAAAAGATCAAAAACATTATAAACGGTGTCTATGAATGGGGTATTGAGTATAAGCACATTAAAGGAAGAACTGATGGCCCCTTCAAAGGTCTCATTGTAAAAGTAGACGGAGAGAAACCACCAGAGATTTTAACTCTTGAAGAAATTAAAAAGTTTCTAATGAGTGCAAAAATTCTTGGTAATAAATGGTTTCATATTTGGTCTGCTGCAATTCTTACTGGTATGAGAAGTGGAGAGCTTCACGCATTGACATGGCCTAAGATTGATCTTGAAAAAGATTTAATCATGGTTCATGAGTCATATGATTCTACTCAAAAATGTCTTGGGCCTACTAAAGGGCGATACTGGCGAACAGTTCCAATTAACTCTAGTTTAAGAAGTCTGCTTCTTGAATTAAGACAAAGACCAGAATCACATACAAATCCTTACGTTTTTCCTAGATATAAGGAATGGGACAATGGGGATCAAGCTGTTCCTCTAAAAACCTTTTTGAAATCCATCAATATTAAACCAATTAAGTTTCATGCGCTCAGGGCCTGCTTTGCGACTCAAATGTTATCAAATGGAGTTCCTGCGGCCATTGTAATGAAAATTGGGGGATGGAAAAAGTCTTCGACTATGGACATTTATTTAAGACTCGCTGGTGTTGACACTAAAGGTGCCACCGATAGTCTTGGGTTCATGCCTAATAAGATTAACTTTGCTGATAATGTAGTAAGTATTTTTAAGTCTAAAAATTAAGATAGACTTACAAATAACTTTGACCTATCAGTAAGGTAATGATTTTGCGTAGACAATGAGGTACTTTTATAACTTTATTAAGCACAACTATTCGTAATTACATCCCCATTAACAGTCCCACTTAAGTGGGACTGTTAATGGGACGAATAGTGTGATAGGATTAATTATGGGAAAGGCTCCAATAAAGGTTAATGAGCATTTCGTAGTAAGAACAGATGATGATGGGGCCACGACAGAGGTAATTTATGATCCTCCGTTATTGGCAGAATCCCAAAATATCAGAGTTGAATTACGAAAGGAGAAAAACCACAACCGGCCCCATGTTCACATTATTAAAAAAGGAAAAGATAAATCCTATGATGTGAGTGTTGCTTTAGATGATTTTATAATTTTAGCTGGCGGAGAAAATTTAATGTATTTTGATGAAAGAGAATGGGATAAAATTGGTGACTTCCTTTTGAAAAACCAAGAAAGATTCATCAAGCTGTATGAGACGCTAAGAGGTGATTTATGAAAGTAAGTAAAGAGCAAGCGAAGAAAAACTTTATGGACGCTTTTAAAAAGCATGGTGGTGGTACGAAGGTTGACCCTGAGTTCACAACAGTAGATGCCGAAGCACTCGGAAGAGAGCTTCAAGGATCGTTTGACAATATTTTTCCTGATTTAATCAAGAAAGATAAGCTTAGAAAGCATGTTATTTTCGAACCTGATGTTTTTGAATTTTACAGTAGATTATCCAAAGAAAGAAACATTCCCTTTAGTGTGTTAATTAACACAGCTCTTAGAGAATTTACTAAAGCGAGAAAAGCTTCTCCTCCGATTGAACGAAACATCTTAAAAGAGTATCTTGCATTAAAAAAACGAGAGATCGAATTGATGGAAGAACTTCCAGAGGATGAGTTACAGGAAGCTTTCATGATGGATCGAAAAGTAGTTCTCAGCAAATAATTTTCACTTAAAGGTCACAATTTGTGACATTTAATTTTCTCTTCTCAGTCTAAAATTTTGTAGGCAGTCCATACACCCCACACAGTTGTGTGGTTCTGTGCTTAATTGTGCTTGGAAGCTATCTAAGTCCATGAAGGTTATGGAGTTCGAAAGAATCCTCCAAATGAAAATATAGTATCTGTGATGTCTTGACTGATCCCTATTAAATTTTCTTTCTAAATCTATTTTTGGGGTAAAGATATTTTTATTTAAGAAATATGTTCTGTAGTTTTAAATTTTAGAAATATCAATAGCGAAATCAAGACTGCTATTGCTGAGAATATAACCATACCTCCAAAATTAGCTGTATTACCTATTAAAGAAGCTACTAAGAATAGTACTAACGTAGCCATACTTGTTGTAGAGCTTGCTATACCATTTACTTCACCACGCTTCTCTTTTGGTATTAGAATTTGTCTGAGTTCTGTCTCTCCAATACTAAATCCATATAGCCCAATTCTTGAGAAAAGTATTAAAGCTAAAAAAACATATATATTATTCAAATAGTAAAAGCTTAGTGCTGACGCTAAAACGCATATAAACTGGAACATCACAAAATATTTACTAGTTTTAATAAGACCCTTCTTTTCTTTGATGATTGCGAATAGAAATGTAGGAATTAATCCGAATAATGCGCCAAGACCTCTGAATATACCTATTGTCATTTCTGAAACTTTTGCACCATCTTTTAAATAACTTGTGAGTAAAACACCATGAGGACTTAAAGCTGATAACCATAAAAAGGCATAAGATATTATAACAAGAGCGTATGGTTTATTTCTAAGTTTTTTAATTGATTCACTAAAGTCAGCTAAAAAATTTGATGGAGAGCTTGGAATAGAAATCTTTTCTTTATAAGAGGTTGAACTTTGAGTTGCTCTTAATAATAAATATTCAGGTATAAAAGTTATTAGATTTAAAATTGCTATGATACTAAAGCCCCAAAATTCAGATTTGTTACTGAAAAGTGAGAAAACTAAGCCCGTAAAAATAGGAGCAGTGACTTCAGTTAATAAATCTAGTCTTTTAAGTCTACTGTTAAAAGTTGTTAATTCATTTTCTGGCAATACATCAACAGCTAGGTCGAATCCCACTGAGATATCCATTAGTGATGAGCCAAGATTTGAAATTGCACTGAAAATTGAAAGTAGAATTAAGATTAAGACATATTGAGAAAGAGTAAAATTTGAACCTTCATATTTTCCCAGGAATAATGAGACAATTGCCATCCACATTAGAATCATCGCTATAATTTGAGATCCAATTCCAAGTTTGTAGATATTGATTCTTTTAGTGTTGTCGATCTTTTTAGCTATTGATGGGCCGACAATAATCTGTGCGAGTTTGGAAAATAAATATACCAGAGCGATTAACTGCATCTTTCCCGGAAAGATTTGGATTAACACTAATGGAACAGCAAAATCCCAAGACTGATCTCCAAAACGAGTTAAAAACCTACTAAGTAAAATCTTAAATTGCATTGACATTATAACCCCCCCGGGGGGATAATAACTTAATGAATGAAATAAAACAACACACTTCCCATAAAGGAATTATTCTTAGGCTTAAAAAGGCTAATGGTCATTTAGCAAAAGTTATTCAAATGATGGAAGATGAAGAAAAATGTTTGAAAATTTCTCAACAGTTATATGCTGTTGAGAAAGCTATAACTCAAGCTAAAAAAGCAGTTATTCATGATCACATTGAACACTGCTTAGAAGAGAATCATGGAAAACGTAAAAAAAATGATTTAGCTGAATTTAAAGAAATTACTAAATATCTTTAGGATAACGATTGGTTTCAATCTTTAAGAAAATTAACTGTATTGTTATGTCATGTCTCATGATGATTATAATGTCATTTTCTTTTTTTATTTCGGTGAAATATTTTTCTGATGATTTAGCGACTTTAGAATCACATAGTGTATTTCTTGTCTCTCATTTAAATTATCATGAAAGAGATAATCATCACAAAGAACTGGATGCTGAGGATGAAGAATCTATCGGTCATTCTCATACCCACAGACATTGGGATGGTGAGGAAGAGCATACTCATAAACATATAAATGTTGTTACATTTTCAGAGATGATCCTTTTCCAATCGGGATCTATGTTTGCTATTTCTTACGATTTTAATCACTCAGTCCCAAAAACATATAATCAATTATTATCAAATCCATTTACCTTGGAAATTCTCCGGCCACCTATCAACTTGATCTTTACCTACTTTAACGGAGTCCCTTTTAAGCAGCATAACGGTTTTGTTCAGCATACTCTTTCGGACTCATATAACCAAGTGAAGAATGCAAT
>JAYSPR010000127.1:0-12516 GCA_043721975.1 Bacteriovoracaceae bacterium | reverse complement strand
TCTCTTTTGTTCAATTTTCTTTGTTTTCAACTTCATCTACATACCCTTTGTTGGGTTATGTGCTTAAAAGTGTGTCCGTTTTAACAGGGGAAGATCATTGAGTATGTAGCTCATTTTACTAGTTTGTATTTGATTGGGAATGACATTAGAGCTGCCTGGCATGACTGATTTTATACATTCATTTAATTCAATTGCAAAAAGGTTATGACTTAGAAAAATTAAAATTAAAAAAAAATGCTTTAGACATAGTTGTTCCTTTTTTCATAAATTTTCTAAATTCTTATCGATATAAATAAAATTTAAGTTAATTAATTTTTTTTAAGTAAGTGTTTAAATTTTAATGAACTTAAAACTAAGACTTTAACTTGAGTGAATAACTTTTTAATTATCCTGATGTATCTAAAACTAAATATTTCTCAAGAATTTCCGAATATTAATGCAATTCTTAAATTAATTTTACTGTGGGTTGTTATGGTGCAAATTCTGTTCATTGAAAAAGACGAATCTCAAAGGGTGCTTTTCAAGGCCAATGCCATTAAATCTCTCGGTGTTGAGGTAATTGAACGAGCAAGTCCAGATGAAGCCGTTTCACTCATTCAATTACTTCCTACTCTTGATTTAATTATTTGCAAAGAAGATCTCTCTGGTAGCCAAGAAGTAATAGATTATCTCACTAGTGATCAGTTATCAATTCCACTATTGTGGGTGGGGGACGTGCTTCCAAAATATAAAAATGCCAGGCTTACTCCAAAAAATTCTAATTATGAAAAAATTCTTTTAGAGATAAAAAAAATTTTAAACATAGAAGAAACAATCACGAAAGAGCTAGAGGACGATTTTCAACCGGTGGATTGTCGATATTTTCTCTATATCAATTCGACGAGTCTCGGATGTGATATTTATATCAAAATAAAAAAAGAAGGCAAAGATCATTATATCAAATGCTTTCATAGCACTGATCGCTTCAGTCGTGAACAAGTTGAAAAATACACACAGTCTGGTTTAAAAGAATTTTATGTTCCTTCAAGTCATTACTTGCAATTTATGAATTTTGTTTCAGACAAGCTTGTGATCAAGCTCGATGATAAAAGATTAAATGCAGAAGAAAAAGTATCACTCAATGCTGAAGCTTATCGCTTGAGTGTGGAGCGTATTCAATCTCTGGGGATTGATGACTTTACCGTTGAAGTTGTTCAGGCAAGCGTGAATGCGATGATGGCCTCAGTTTCAGAGAATAATGCTCTCGGAAATTTTTTAAAACTTATGAGCCAAGATAATTTATCTTACGCTTATGCCAACGCACATTTAATGAGTTTGATTCTTCATAAAATAGTCGATCATTTTGAATGGTCATCAGAACAAATTAAATCACGCCTAACGTACGCTGCTTACTTTCATAACGTTTCATTAAAAGATGAAAAATTTATGAAAGTGCGCTCAATGGAAGATCTCATAAAGCTCAATGTCTCTGGCCCTGATGCTGATGCCATTTTAAAACATGCCTATCTTTCTTCTGCACTTATTGATTCCTTCAAAGAAGTCCCGGAGGGAGTAAAGCTCGTCATTAAAGAGCATCATGGAATGAAAAATGGGGTGGGTTTTGCGGAAACACCTAATATTTCCTTAACTCCACTGAGTATGATGTTTGTGGTTGTTGAAGATTTTGTGGATGATTTTTTAAGGTTCAATGGGAAGCCTAGTAAGGCCGATCTGGAGGCCATCATAGGGAAACTTGAAAAACGCTACACGAAGCTTGCCTTCGGCGAAACCGTTAAAGCTCTCTCTAAAATGATCCTGGGGAAGTAAAATTTCTCTTACCTTAAGCCTATTTTAAATTAAACCCTACTTTGAAAAAATTACAGGCTTCGTTGAAACATTAGACATTGTGCGCTATGGTTAGGTGTCTATAAGATTTGGAGGTCAAATGTTTTCAATTGGAGATTATGCAGTCTGCCCCGGACACGGTGTCGGTCAGATCTGTGACATTGAAGAAAGAGAAATGGGATCACAAACCAAAACTTTTTATATCATCAAAATTCTTGCAAATGGCATGACAGTTATGGTGCCAACTGACAGTGAAACCGGTATTCGTGGCCTAGTCGGCGACAGCGAAGTTGAACAAGTTTATAAGCTCTTATTAGATCATGATATTAAAGTTGATAATTCAACTTGGAATCGTCGTTATAGAGAATATTCAGCTAAAATTAAGACTGGATCAGTCGTAGAAATTGCTGAAGTTCTTCGTCAACTTTTCTTATTGAAAGAAAAAAAGAGCTTGAGCTTCGGTGAAAAGAAAATGCTCGACCAATGCCGTGAATTATTGGCCCAAGAAATTTCACTGACAAATCAAAGCGATAAAAACTCAATTAATGAAAAAATTAATTCTTATTTCCAATAAGGTCTTATGTTAGACTAATGAAGTCTAACATAACGATTACTTTGGAATCACAATGGAAATTTTAGTCTTTAATAATCTCACTCGTTCAAAAGAAGTTTTTAAACCTATTAATCCCAAAGAAATTCGTTTTTATAGTTGTGGTCCTACCACTTATAATTTTCTTCATGTGGGTAATGCGAGAGCCGCTGTTGTTGCTGATTTATTTCACCGGACCTTAAAAGCCTTTGATTACAAAGTTAAATTCGTTAGAAATTTTACTGATGTTGATGACAAAATTTTAGAGACCGCAAAAGCGCGCGGCATTCATCCAAGAGAACACGCTCAAGAATTCATTAAAGAATGTCTTATCGACTATGAACATTTAGGAATGCTTCCGGCCAGTGCGACTCCTTTGGTTTCAGAGACTATGCCTGAAATTATCGAGATGATCGAAACACTCATTAAAAAAGGCTATGCTTACCAAGTTCCTAAAGATGGTGGAGAAGAAGTTCTCTATAATGTTCCCAAATTTTCTGAATACGGCAAACTTTCAAAAGTGCAATTAGATTCACTTCAACATGGAATTCGGGTTGAAACTGATGGCCATAAAAAACATCCTTCTGATTTTGTTTTATGGAAACCCGCTAAGCCAGACGAAGGTTGGAGTTGGGATTCACCATGGGGTAAAGGCAGACCTGGTTGGCATATTGAATGTTCGGCCATGGCAAAAAAGCATCTAGGTGACACTATTGATCTACATCACGGTGGAGTGGATTTACTTTTTCCTCACCATGAAAATGAAATCGCGCAATCTGAAGCGGCCAACGGTTGTCCTTTTTGTAATAACTGGGCCCACAATGAATTTTTAAATTTTGGCGCGGAAAAAATGTCAAAGTCACTTGGCAATGTGGTAACCATTAGAAAATTTACGGAGACCTATTCAGGGGCCATCTTAAGGCACATACTTCTTTCGGTTCACTATCGTTCAAAATTAGAATGGACGGAAGATTCAATTGCTAAGGCCATTAGTGAAATCGAACGCATTCATGAGTTTGCCATTAGTTTATACGGCACTCACAAATCTCGCGATATTCATGTGGGTGAAATTGATAAGGTTAAAAAAGCGTATATAGATATTAAAAAAGAAATGGCCAATGATTTTAATGTCCCTGGAGCCATGGGAATTTTCTTTGGTGTAGTTAAAGACTATAACCGTATTGTTAAAGATGGCTGCGCTGATGAATTTATTTATGCAGTCATGGACATTGTTAATTTTATGAAGCTTGCCACAGGACTTATTCACGATTATCCAGAAGAAGTATTAAGAGAATTAAATATTGCGAGAAAGCATTTATCAGGAACTTCAAATGCCGGTGGTGAAGCAGAAATTGAAGAATTACTGCTGGAAAGAAAAGAGGCCCGTGCCACGAAAAATTGGGGGCGCTCTGATGAGATCAGGAATCGACTTACCGAGCTTGGTGTTGTGGTGAAAGATAATCCTGATGGGACTTATAGCTGGAGTTATAAATAATGTCTGAACCCGAAAATATTTTTACAGAAATGGGAGATGTTAGTTTTGAAAATGACCCCTTTCAAAAAGGTGGAAGTGATTATTTAAATCCTTCTGAATTTAGAAAATTAGTTGAGGCCAGGCGTTCAGTTCGAAAATTCACTAAAGAAGTTATTCCTGATGAAGTTGTGAATGATTGCTTAGACCTCGCACTCCTTGCACCTAATTCTTCTAATCTACAAACGTGGGAATTTATCCGAGTTAAAACTCCTAGCATAAAAGAAAAAGTGGCCTATGCATGTTTTTCTCAATCAGCTGCAATGACGGCATCCGAATTAATTATTTGTGTGGCCAGAACTGATAATTGGCGAGCTCACAGTAAACAAATGCTGGAAGAATTCAAAAAGCTGCCCGTAGCAACTCCTAAAGTGGCCCTTACTTATTATGGAAAACTTGTTCCACTCGTGTATACAGTGGGTTTTTTAAATTGCCTGACACCTTTTAAATGGCTCATGAATACTATTGGCGGATTTTTTAGTGTTGTTCCAAGAGATCCTATTAGCAGTTTTGGAATCAGAACTTGGGCCAGCAAATCATGTGCTCTTGCTTGTGAAAATTTAATGCTGGCTTTTCGGGCCCACGGTTTTGATACATGTCCCATGGAAGGATTTGATTCATGGAAAGTGAAGAGTGCTATTGGCCTTAGAGGGCAAGCCGACATTGTGATGATTATTGCTGCAGGGAAAAGAGACAATGGCGGAATTTATGGACCTCGTTTAAGATTTAATAAAGAACAGTTTCTAAGAAATGTTTGATATGGCCCATGGATTAAATATGAAACTATTTAGCTTATTTTTTTTTGTTACTTTAGTTTTGAATGGAAAAATTAATGCAGCAGATGTTCCTTCAGATTTTTTGAGCCTATGCAAAGCGACTTTGCAATATAATCAAAAAGCACTTCCTTTATGTGAAACAATTCACACTAAATACTTTAGTAAAAATAAAACCTCAGATATCTCTCCTTTTTTACCACAAGATCTCGGGGCCCAGCCTTCATCAATTGATTCAAAAGTTCAATTTTTTATTTTCAATGACCCAAATTATTTAGCTGGTGTGGCCTATTGTTATTTTGTCTTTAGAAATTGGATAAGTTCAAGTGAGCTTAGTCCCGATGGTCTCAGTACATCGGCTTCTGGTTTTTCAATCTTAAATGAAAAAATAAATGACTATCAAAAATGGCTTTTAAAAAGCCCTGAAGGATTAAAGTGTAAAGCACGAGTTGAAAAAGAGTCAGAAGTCACAGTCGCCAACCTTGAAATCTCTCTTAAAGGAAAAGTGGCCTTAATTGGACTGAATCCCTACGCTGCCATTCAAGGACCAGATGTCACTTTAGAAAGTGTAGAGAAAGAAATGCTTTTAACAGTTAATCATGAGCGCATTCATGCTTATCACGTGGCCTGTCCGCAATTTGAAAAATGGTCCATTAAAGAATGGGAGAAACTTCCAAGTGCTAAAAAGAACGAATATATTAAAAAATATCCTAGTTACACTTGGAGTATTCCTCAAGTGGCCGGAAGAGAGTACATAGGATTTCTTTTCGAATCAACACCTGAGAAAATTAAAGATCATATTAAAGGCTGTAAAATCTAAATAACCACTTCTCTGGCAATATCCCTTTCATTATAACGAGACGCCATTGTATGCCCATAAGCCCCAGCATTATTTATAACAACTAAGTCACCACTCACAAGTTTCGGAAGTTTTCTTTTAGAACCAAAGCAATCTGAAGTTTCACATATAGGTCCAACGATATCAGTAAAAATCATCTTCGTTGATTTTGTCTCTGGAAGAACTTCATGATGAGCTTCATATAAGGCCGGGCGAATAAGATCATTCATTCCTGCATCTATGATAGTAAAGTGACAAGCATCAGAAGTTTTTGTTCGAACCACGCGTGAAACCAGAACTCCCATTTTTCCTACAAGAATTCTTCCTGGCTCAAAAACAATGCGAGGGCAGTGATCAGTTTTAGAGTAATAATATTTCTCTAAAGCTTTTGAAATGGTATCCATATAGCTATCAATAGAAGCGAGTTTAATTTTTTCTTCTTCTGTGTAATCAATACCCAGTCCACCGCCTACATCGAGAAATTCAAGAGGAACTTCACAGGCGAGTGCTAACTTTGAGAGTTCCGCGATGGCCTTTATAGTTGCATTTAATTCAGTCAATTGACTGCCAATGTGAATAGAAAGTCCAACGAGTGTGGTGTGTGTCCAAAGTTCTTTGACTGATAGGGCCTCTAAAATATCTTCTTGGAGTAATCCAAACTTGTGAGTTTTATTTCCAGTGGAAATATGTTTATGAGTTTTGGCACTGACTTGGGGATTAAGTCTAAAAGCGACTCTAGCACGACGCTTTAATTTTTTAGCGATTTGATTGATGAGCTCTAGTTCTTCAATTGATTCAACATTAAAAGAATAAATTCCTTTTTTTCCTGACATTAGAGCGAATGAAATTTCTTCGGCAGTTTTAGCGACTCCAGAAAAAACAATTTTTTGAGGGTCTATGCCGGCCTTAAGCGCTTTTTTTAATTCTCCACCTGAGACGACATCTGCGCCACTTCCCATGGATTTAAGGAGATTTAAAATTTGGTCATTTGAGTTGGCCTTAAGCGCATAGCAAACTAGAGGAGAAATGATTCCACTTTTTTTTGCCGATTTTGAAAAATACTCAAAATAATGTCGCAGCGTTTTCTTGCTATAAAGATAAAATGGGGTTTTTTGCTTTCGGGCGATCGTGTCCAATCGTTTTCCATCAAAAGTGAGGTGATTATTTTTGTATTGAAGAGGACTTGGTAGTATATTTTTCATAGCAACATTATAGAAGATCAATTCTCAATGAATAAAGAAAATTCCACAAAAAAATCTATTTTTAATCTCGTAACACCTTTCCAAGCAGCGGGAGATCAGCCTAAAGCAATTAAAGAATTAATTGAAGGCTTTGAATCTGGAAAGACCAAACAAACTTTACTGGGAGTGACTGGCTCAGGGAAGACTTTTACCATGGCCAATGTCATCCAGGCCCTGGGAAAAAAAACCTTAATTTTGGCCCACAATAAAACTCTCGCCGCTCAGTTGTACGCTGAATTTAGAGATTTTTTTCCTCATAATGCTGTCGAATATTTTGTTTCTTACTACGATTATTATCAACCGGAAGCTTATGTGGCCGGATCCGATACCTATATAGAAAAAGATTCAGCAGTTAATGATGAAATTGAAAAACTAAGACATTCCGCTACGAGAAATTTAATCGAAAGAGATGATGTCATCGTCGTAGCTTCAGTGTCATGCATTTACGGTATAGGTTCTAAAGAAGAGTATGGTTCATTAAAAGCTGCTGTGACAGTGGGAGACACTCTCGATCGCGATGATTTACTAAAAACCTTAGTGGCCATTCAATATGAAAGAAATGACATTGATTTTTCCCGAGGAACTTTTAGAGTTCGCGGTGACGTTGTCGAAGTTTTCCCGGCCCATGAAGAAAGTAATGTGGTTCGCATTGAATTTTTCGGTGATGAAGTTGAAACCATTGCGATGGTCGATCCTCTACGAGGTAAAATAATTGAATCCTTAAAAACAGTGACCATTTTTCCAAAGTCTCACTATGTTGTCAGTGAAGGAAAATTAAAATCAGCTTTAGAAAATATTAAAGTCGAACTTAGAGAACGTATTGGAGAGTTTGTTCATCAAGAAAAACTTCTAGAAAGGCAACGAATCGAACAAAGAACTCTTTATGATATTGAGATGATGGAAGAGCTCGGTTATTGCTCTGGTATTGAAAATTATTCAAGACATTTAACGGGAGCAAATCCAGGAGATCCTCCACCGACATTAATAGATTATTTTGACCGCGATTTTTTAATGATTATTGATGAATCCCACATGTCTGTTTCCCAGGTGGGAGGAATGTATAGGGGAGATAGAGCGAGAAAAGAAAACTTAGTTAACTATGGCTTCAGGCTTCCTTCGGCCCTTGATAATAGACCACTAAAATTTCATGAGTTTGAAGAAAGACAAGATCTCGTCATGTATGTTTCAGCGACTCCAGCAGAATATGAATTAACAAAAACTCACGGAGAGTATGTCGAACAAATTATTCGTCCGACTGGTTTATTAGACCCCATTATTGAAGTGCGAAGTGCGGAAACTCAAGTCGACAATCTCCTTTTAGAAGTTAGGGAGACGGTTAAAAAAGGTTTTAGAGTTCTCGTTACCACACTGACCAAAAAATTAGCAGAAGAGCTTACAAAATTTTATACCTCTAGCGGAATTAAAGTGCGCTACCTCCATTCAGACATTGATACTTTAGAGCGGATGGAAATTTTAAGAGATTTAAGACTGGGAGAGTTTGATGTTTTGGTGGGAATTAACCTTTTAAGAGAAGGATTGGATTTACCTGAGGTTGCCCTTGTCGGAATTCTTGATGCCGACAAAGAAGGCTTTTTAAGGTCAGATAAGTCACTCATTCAAACCATAGGAAGAGCTGCTCGAAATTCAGAAGGAAGAGTTATTCTTTATGCTTATAAAAGAACGAAGAGTATGAATTATGCTATTGGTGAAACAGAAAGAAGAAGAAAAATTCAAGAGGCCCACAATCTTGAGCATGGAATCACACCCATCACGATTAAAAAATCTGTTAGTGGCGGAGTCATTGAAACTTTGAGAGGCACAAAAGGAACTAAAGCCGCTAAGAAAAATCAAGCGATAGAACATTTAACTCCAGAGTCTTTAGATAAGCGAATTGTTGAATTAAAAAAACTGATGAAAGAAGCTTCGCGAGATTTGCGATTTGAAGATGCGGCTAAAATTCGTGATGAGATTAAGACAGTAACTGATTTACGTATTTTATTGTGAAATAAGTTTAGATGTCAGTTTGGCAATTCTCACTCGACAATCGACACTATGATCATGGTCTAGAAGAATGTTTTGTAGTTCTTCTCCAAATCCTAATTGATAGGCAAAATCATCTGCCTCGACCTGAGCTTCTAGGGTGTCGACTTTCTTTTCTGTATGTTGATAAAAAATATGACCGAGCTCATGGGCCAATACGGCTACAGCATGAAGGCAGCTTCCCGATCTAAGCATGGTTAGCATTTCAGGAAAGACGAGAATGAGATGATGGTTCTGAGTTCTGCCAATAGCACAGCTTAAATGGGCCTGGCATGGAATAAAAAATGTGGGATTTTTTAAAAAAAATTGAACATGCTCATCTCTTAAACTAGATAAAAGAATTCTCACGGCCCGTTCTATAAGCCTATCATTTTTGATCCACAGGTGATTTTTATCATCGATGAATTGATTGATAAACTCAGCCTTACTTGTTTTATTTTTTTTAGGAATAATAGATTTTCTGATGAGATTCAACATAAAAGCTTATCGACAATTTTATCTAAAAGTTGATCTCTTATAAAAAAGACCAGCTTTTTTGTCAGGTAATCTTGACCACGGTGATAAATATCAAGAAGTTCGGTATCATAAAAAAGAGGTTATATATGTTTTTTCGAACTTTTGGGCTTATGGTTTTTACCTTTCTCATTATGGGAAAAGTTATGGCGATTGAATCCCTTGATGGATTTTTAGTTAGTGCTTATGATGATCGCTTTAAAGTGATTTCACCTGAAAAATTTAAGGCCAGTATGGAAGTGATCATTGAAAATAAAACCCTTGTAAGACTTGTTGGCAAATTGGTTTTAAATAATAAAGAAAACGTGAGTTTTTTATCTGTTGATTCTGATCAGTATAAAAAAGCCGTGGTAAAGCTTAAAAAAGGCGATGTTTTACATTTTATCCCCTTAACACCTGCCTTTCAAGAAGTTGAACTTATTGTAGGTAATAAAACATATGAAATTCCTCCAAAAAAGTAACATTAATAAAACGATTTTAGTTATTTCTGATCTTCACTTAGGAGCAGGTCTTAACGTTGGTAAACGAAAAAATTTTCTTGAAGATTTTCACTACGATAAAGAATTAGTGGAATTTATTGAATATCATGGAAGCTTACATTACCAAGATCGAGCGGTTGAACTTATTATTAATGGTGATTTTCTTGATTTGTTAGCAGTCCCTTTTGTTCCTTATTTTGATGACGAATTTTGGAGTGAGGAAGCCTCTCTTGAAAAATTAAAAATTATTGTTGCTGCCCATCCGGAAGTGTTTGATGCCTTAAAAAATTTTCTGACTTATCCCAATAATACAGTTGTTTATATTCTAGGAAATCATGATGCGGAACTTATTTTTGAATCATTAAGACAATATATTATTGATATATTTCCTGGTGTTGACCGAGATAAATTTAAAATCTTATTAAATACAAATGATGTTTATGTACCAGTTAAAGGAGTGGTGATTAAACATGGGCATGAATATGAGCTGGCCCATCATTATGATCCGATTAAGTCTATTGCAACTGATATTGATAATAAAAAATACTTTATTCCACCTTGGGGATCTTATTATGTTTCGCGTGTTATAAATAAGTTTAAAGAAGGAAGAGATTATATCAATTCAGTTCGGCCTATAAATAAATTTATAATTAATGGAATTATCTACGATACCTTGTATACGATGAGATTTGGATTTTCTAATTTTTATTATTTTTTCATGGTTAGATTTTTAATGATTTTTAAACAAAAGAAAGGTCTTTTTGATGTCCTAAATATGGCCAGACAAGAAATACAACTTTTTCAAAACTATGAAGCCCTCACTGAAGAGTTTGTCACCAGTAATGATGATGTTCATGCTCTAATTGTTGGTCATACTCATGATCCTATTTATCGTGAATATGATGATGGTTCGATTTTTATTAATACTGGAACTTGGACTAAGATGTACAACCTTGATTTTGGAAAAAATTTTTATGGTGCGAGATTAACGTTCGCCAAGATAGATGTAAAAAATGAAGAAGAACTAAAAGTAGAGATACCTGATGACCAATTGTCAAAATTTGATTATCTAGATATTAGTCTTAATGAATGGAGAGGCAAGAGTGACTTGCCCTTTAAAGAGTTTAGATTTTAAGAATTAAACTATTCAACTGCGGAGTAACACAATTCCATATAAATTGGTCCAAATTCAGAATCAAAAGGAATAACGACAACGGTCGTACCTGCTGGATAAGTAATTGAGTGGTTCTTTCCTTCAATGATTGATGGAATGGCCATATTAGAAGAATAGCCTAAGCTTTTTAAATCTCTTTTAGCATTACCCATAATCATGTTAACAATTTCTCCACCGAGATCATGAATATCTGGATGGTAAGTTGTATAAGTTTCAGAAAGCATTTTGCTGGCAATTTTGAAGTAGGTTTCATAGGGAAAAGAAATAACAAGCATGGCCTTGTAGAGAGATTTTTTATTGGCCTTTTCTAATTCACCTGATAAACCAATAAAGGCCGTTACATCACCCTTAGACGTTGTATCTTTTTTTATTTCTGGTTTTCTGGCCGTGAGATTACAATCGACCATTGTGTGAAAAATATTTTTGCAAGCATCAATAAAAGGTCGTGAAAAATCGATAAAAGTGGTTTCTGACATATTAACTCCGATTATAATCCTAAACTTTGCATTAAATCATCAATTGAATTCTGAGAGAGATTGCCATCGATCGCGCAAGAGGCACGGTCGATATCTTTAAATTTTGCCGATAACCAATTAAGCCTTGTCACTAAAGCTTTGGGGTTAATTTTTTTCATTGAACTATCATTTCCTTCTCTCAAGGCCTTGATCATTTTTCTAAGTACATCGAGAGAATCATAGAGAATGGCCACGACTACTTCAATCAGTGGTATATCTTTTATTTGTGAAGACTTGTAACCAATGACTTTACCTAGCTCACAAAAAATAGCGACTTCATTGGCCCCAATAGATTTCGCAGCACCCATAATGCGATCGATGATCTGACCGAATTTTTCAAGATCTTTGGTATTCTTAGGATTTTCTTCTAAGTTTTGTAAACAAGTCTCTAACTGATCAAATAATTCTTCAGTCTCAGTGCAAAAATCCACTACAATTTCCTTCATGGAAGGATCATTTAAAAGTGACATATTTTATTCTCTTATTTTATTCTTTTTACTTAAATATTTTATCAATTTTTTCTTTAAGAACTGCAGCTGAAAAAGGCTTAACAATAAAATTACTAACCCCGGCCTTAACTGCAATAACAACGTTTCCTTGCTCTGCTTCGGCAGTAATCATAAGGAAAGGTAATTTTTCTAGCCCACTTGTCGCTCGAACTTTTTTTAGAAGATCTAGTCCTGAGAGTTGAGGCATGTTCCAGTCTGAAACAATAAATTCGTAGGGAGTTCCTTCTTTAATAGCATTTTCAATCATTGGCCAGGCAGTGGCCCCATCATCGGCCTCAGTAATATTGGTAAAGCCAATTTGTCCCAACATGTTTTTAATAATTTTTCTCATGGTCGACATGTCGTCAACTACAAGAATTTTTATGTCTGCTTTAAGTGCCATTAGTGAACTCCTGATCTTTACCTACTTTAACGGAGTCCCTTTTAAGCAGCATAACGGTTTTGTTCAGCATACTCTTTCGGACTCATATAACCAAGTGAAGAATGCAAT
>JAYSPR010000126.1:0-6231 GCA_043721975.1 Bacteriovoracaceae bacterium | reverse complement strand
CAGCGCCGAAGGTAGTGCCAGGGAAGCTTGGTGTGAGAAAAGGTCAATGCACCCTCTTTATTTTTAAAAAGCCCAAGTTAATCTTGGGCTTTTTTGTTTTTTGGGGTATCAGAACAATCTAATGACAAAATCTAAAAATATTCACATCGGACATTGCACATCCCCTCATGGAATTAAGGGCGAATTTTCATTTGTACTTTATAATTTTGAGGAATCTGTATTGGAAGATGGAATGAATGTGACTTTAACACCGAGATCTCCTGCGAGTTCAGTTCCTCAAGACGGAAAAGAATTTATTCTTAATACAATTAGAATTGGGAATAAAGCGATTGCAACTCTTAGAGGTGTGAGTGACAGGAATACTGTTGAGGCCATGATTCCTTTTGATATTTATGTTAATCGAGAAGTATTACCGGAAACGGAAGATGATGAATATTACGTCAACGATCTATTAGGATTAGAAGTTTATCACTATTACACCAAGACTCTTTTGGGGCGAGTGATGGATTTTTATGAAAATGGAGCGCAAGTTGTTTTGAAAATTAAAACAGATAAAGAGATTATTGAAGTTTTATTTTTAAGTCAGTTTGTTCCAGTTGTTGATATTGAATTAAATCGTATGGAAATTATTCCTCCTATTTTAATTGAGTAATGAATGAAAAAAATTTGGATTATTACATTATTCCCAAATTATTTTGATTCATTAGTTAATTTTGGAATTACTGGTTCGGCTTTAAGGGGCGAGCGAGGGGCAGGAATAGAATTAAAAACTGTTCAGCTTAGAAATTATACTCCCAAAGATTATAAAGGTGTCGATGATTCTCCCTATGGAGGAGGAGCTGGCATGGTTATGAGGGCCGATGTTTTAAAAGAGGCACTATTGAAAGGTGTCGTGGAAGAGGGAGGATATGAAGAGGATTTTAAGAATCAACTTCATGTGGTTTTTCCTGGGCCTCGCGGAAAAACTTGGAATAATGAATACTGTAAAGATTTTGCTTCAAGGTTTTCTCATAATGACTCTAAAGACTTAGTTTTTATTTGTGGGCGCTACGAAGGCATTGATGAGAGATTTTTAAATATCTATGTTGATGAGCAAATAAGCGTGGGAGACTACATTTTAACAGGTGGAGAAATTCCAACCATGGCCATACTTGATTCGAGCTTAAGATTTTTTTCAGGGGTGTTGGGAAATAAAGAGAGTGGGGTGCAAGAATCATTTCAAGCGAATCTTCTTGAGCATCCTCAATATACAAGACCAAAGGTTTTTGATGGAGTAGAGGTTCCAGAAATTCTGACTTCAGGTCATCATCAAAATATTATGAAATATCAAAAAGAAGAGGGGCTAAGAATTACAAAAAAGCATAGACCTGATTTATTAAAAAAGGAGAAGGAATGAAACTTTATCTAGGACTCGTTCATCATCCTATAAAAAATAAATTAGGAGAACTTGTAACGACATCAGTCACGAATTTAGACATTCACGACATCTCTCGAAGCTGCCGAACTTTTGGAGTGAAGAAATATTTTATCATTACGCCCTTTCTTGCCCAAAAGACCCTAGTAGACTCTATTTTAGGACACTGGGAGCAGGATTTCGCGAATGCTTACAATCCAGATAGGCAAGATGCTTTGGCCATTGCAAGGTGTGTAGACAGCATAGAAACAGCAATTACTCAGATTACTGAGATTGAAGGGAAGAGACCACTTATTACTGTGACGGGTGCAAATTTTGAAACTTTTGATGGCGATGTGGCAGCATTGACAAAAAAGCTTGAAGTGCTTAATATGCCATGTTTTCTATTATTCGGAACTGGGTGGGGATTGCATCCTATCGCTCTAGAAAAAGCAGAGTTTAAACTCTCGCCGATTATTTCGAAAAATGCTGATGGATATAATCATCTTTCAGTGAGATCAGCAGTAGCGATTTATTTAGATCGACTGTTTGGTGAATAGATTTTTTTAAACCGCGCTCGGTAAGAACAACACGGTGTTGGTCCTCTGGGAGACGCGATAGTTAGGAGTTCATATGAACTTATTAGACATTGTTAACCAGGATCACTTAAATCCTAAAGTTAAAGACCTTCCAAATTTTCAATCTGGAGACACGATTGCAGTACACACAAAAATCACTGAAGGGACAAAGTCTCGTATTCAGATTTTTGAAGGTGTTTGTATTGGTTTCAAACAAAAAGGCGACATGAATGGTCACTTTAGAGTAAGAAAAGTTTCTAACGGAACTGGAGTAGAAAGAGTTTTTCCTTTCCACTCACCAAACGTTGAAAAAGTAGTCATCGTTCAAAAAGGTAAAGCTCGTAAAGCGAAACTTTATTACCTTCGTGAAAGATCTGGTAAGTCTGCTCGTATTGCTATCGATTACGATCGCAAAGAAGACTAGAAAGCTGACTAGAAAGCTGACTAGTTTTAAGAAATTACAAAATTAATTTAAAAACCCCACGAAAGTGGGGTTTTTTGTTGGTGCCTCATAAAATGTTTGATCTAAAATTTATCAGTTCACAGAGCATTTATAATGAATCATTTTTTTTAGCGGGCTGTGATGAAGTTGGGCGAGGCCCACTTGCAGGTCCGGTTGTCGGTGCGTGTGCATTACTAGAAGTGAGTAATGGGAAAAAAGAGAATGTAAAAGAAAATACAAAAGAGATCATAAGTGAGATTCGAAAGCTCTTAAAAAGCTGGGATTCACTAGGTGTTACAGATTCAAAAAAATTAAATTCTAAGGAGCGTTCAAGTATCCTTGCAAACTTTTCAATAGATAGTCTTAAGGCCAATCAAAATTATCAAATTTACCAATCAAAAAATTTAAATGTTACTATTAACATTCAAGAAATTTCATCAGTTAAGATTGATGAGATTAACATTTTACAAGCATCACTCTTAGCGATGAAAGAGTCCCTTCTGGCCTGTCTTTCTAAGGAGAAATCAGGACTCGTCTTGATAGATGGGAATAAAAAGTTGCATCTTGAAGATGCACTAATTAAACAGATGCCGATTATAAAAGGTGATACAAAATCTTTATTAATAGGGCTGGCCTCAATTTTTGCCAAGGAGTATCGCGATATGCTTATGAAAAAGTATGCTCAAGATTTTCCGATTTATGGATGGGAGCAAAATGCTGGTTACCCTACAAAAAAGCACCTGGCGGCCATTAATGAATTTGGAATAACGGATCTTCATAGATTGACCTTTAAAGGAGTGAAAGAGATTTATGAGACCAGGGGAATTAACTGAACTAAAGGCTTCTCTTTATTATCATCAAAAAGGAGTTCCTGTTTTGGTTTCAGATCTTATGTTGAGGTCTATGGGGCTAGGACAAATTGATATTTCTTACCTTGAAAAATCAGCAAAAAAATCATGGGTTCTTAAGATCATTGAAATGAAATCTTCTGTCTATCCTGGGACAAAACAACTTCGTCGCTTAAAGCAGACACAAGACTATTTAAGTAGGATTTTGGATCTTGAATCGAATCTTGAAGTAAAATTTTGCCAAAAAGCTGATCATTCATTATTCTTTTAGTATGAAAAAAATAATTATTGCTTCATTAACTTGTTTTTTCCTTCTTATGACGACCTCCGAAGCGGCCATGAACCCAAAACTAAAAATGGTGGGGACAATGGCAGGTTATGGAATCGTTGGTGGAGCTTTACTGGGGACAGCCTCACTGGCATTTGGTGCTGGCGGAAGATCAATAGCTAAGGGTGCTTCGCTTGGTCTTTATGCGGGCATTTTATTAGGTGGTTACATAATCCTTAATTACGAAATGAAAAAGCGTGGTTACGGTATAGAATCTAAAGGCGATTATTATCCAGACAGCTCTAGCCCTTATGAAAATGATCAAGGCTTTATCGCTCCTAAAATAGAGGATTATAGACTGGCCCAATTTGAAAATAAAAAGGACCCAAAAGAGGATCCTTTATTTTATATGAATTTGCTTCATTTAGAATTTTAGTTTTGGAAGGTCTGTTTTCTGTTGCTGAATTTCTGATTTAAGTTTTCTGTTTCATCATTATCAAATTCTTTTTCAATGAGTTTAAAAGCATCAAAATTATAAAGTTTAAAGACTTTAAGAAATTCGGCTTTAACGTTTGAAAGCTTTATTTGATTTTTATCTTTATTTAATAAGTGAAGTGTTTCAACAAAAATTCCAATGCCAGATGAGCCGACAAAATCTAATGAATGCATATCAAGCGTGATAGTGCAGGCAGGATTTTTTACGGTGAGATCCTGAAGTTCCATTCTTAGAGGAATTGAGTTTTCATAGTCGAGGCCCCCAGACATATGAACAATAATATTACCTTCTGAGTCAGTGTGGATTTGTGCTTTCATGGCCATATTGAAGATTCCTTTTCTAAGGTTAACTATGCTAAGATTTATTTTAGCATTATTTTGACTTCGATTTTTTTTGAATCATTTTTTGCCTCTTAACTTGCATCAGAGGTACAGACCTATTAGGAGAGCTATTTTGTCTGGATTAACATTGGTGACTCTTCCCATCGGAAATACAGGAGACATTACTTTAAGGGCCCTTGAAGCACTTAAAAATGGGACTCATTTTTATGCGGAAGATACAAGAGTTTTTAAAGATTTATTAAAGGCCTATGGCATAGATTATTCAAATAAAATGATTGATTCATACCATGATCAAAGCGTGGGGAAAATTGATCTCATTATCGAAAAAATAAAAGAGGGAAGTGAAATTTTTTTAGTGTCAGATGCAGGAAGCCCAGTGGTCTCTGATCCAGCTTTTCCTTTGGTTAAAAGAGTTTTAGAAGAAGGGCTTAAACTCAATACGTTTTCGGGTATTACGGCAGTGATATCGGCACTTGAATTATCAGGTCTTCCTCCTCATCCTTTTCATTTTTGGGGATTTGCTCCCAGAGGCAAAGGAGAAAGAATTGAGAGTTTTAAAAAATTAAAATATGTTTCGGGAACTCATCTTTTTTATGAATCTCCTCATAGAATTTTTGAAACAATTGAATCTTTTTTTGCGGTCAATCCGGACTTAGCTCTAGTAGTGGCCAGAGAGCTTACAAAAACTTTTCAAACAGTCGTGCATCTCGATCGACACAATTTAAATGAAGTTAAATCTCTCGTTGTTGATAAAGGAGAGTTTGTTATTTTATTTCATCAAAATGAAGTGAGTCATCCACAGGTTTCAGAAGAATTACTTGAAATGTGTACAGACTATTTAAGTGATGGTGGTGGGACAAAAAAATTAGCAAAAATATTTTCTAAAATAAATGGTGAAGATGTTAAAACCATTTACGACAAATTAAGTCGGTCAAAGTGATTATTCTCTAAGTTCTTTTGCAAAAATTAACAAAAATGTTTTATCATAAAGTGATAGTTTTATTCTGGGGAATTTTAATATGCTCGTTCGAATAATTGGTGGTCATGGTGGAGTTTCACCCGGATTTAAAGCAACGTCGTACCTTATTGATGGGCGTCTTTTAATAGATGCAGGCTCAGTGGCATCTGGAATTCAAATAGAAGAACAGTCTCATATTGATTATATTTTAATTTCTCACGCGCATTTAGATCATATTTCAGACCTGGCCTTTGTGGCCGATAATTGCTTTGGAATGAAAGGAAAGCCTTTTGAAGTTTATGCTAATTCGCCTGTTAAAGATGCAATAAAAACTCACTTACTCAATGACATTATTTGGCCTGATTTTTCGATGCTACCGACTAAAGAAAATCCGACTTTAAGGTTTCATGATATCAAGCCTGAAATGTCATTAGTTTTAGGTGATTTTAGAATCATGCCCATTCCAGTGAACCATTCCACCGGGGCCCTAGGTTTTATCATTGAAAGAAAAAATGCGTCAGTAGTTTTTACGCAAGATACGGGGCCCACTGAAAAGATTTGGGAATATGCTAAGAATGTAAAAAATTTAAAAGCTATTTTTACTGAAGTCAGTTTTCCTAATGCTCTTGCTCAAGTGGCCCGAGATAGTCAGCACCATACGCCTTCATCCATGAGAGTGGAAATCACAAAAATGCCAAAAGATGTTCCAATTTTTTTAGGGCACTTAAAACCTAATTTTCAGTCACAATTATTCAAAGAAATTGAAGATCTTAAAGATGAACGCATTACGATTTTAGGATCGAGTGATACAAGTTACGTTTTTTAAGGCATCCCAGGCAAGACATACATTTGTCTTGTAGGAATTTGGATGGGCTGGAAAGACTGTGGTACAGCTTTAGGAGTTGGG
>JAYSPR010000125.1:0-8173 GCA_043721975.1 Bacteriovoracaceae bacterium | reverse complement strand
TCTATTGTCAGTAAGTTTTCATCTAAAGCTTTAGCGTAGATAAAAGGTTTTAAGGTAGAACCTGCTTGCCTTCTTGATCTTATATTATCAAACCGAGGTGAACCTGAAAAATTTTCTCCTCCATTTGGTACGTAGGCCAAGACTTCACCACTTTGATTATTTAAAACTAAAATAGCTCCATCAGAAAGATTTTGATTTCTTAAATTTTTAATTTGCTCATGAAGCGAATCAATGGCCACTTTTTGAATAGGCAAACTTAAAGTCGTATGGATATTATTTTCCATTCCTAGAGTTCTTTTTTTCACAAAGCTTTCATCTACAATAGAAACTAATCTTTTAACTCGATCGATGGAATAACTTTTTGAAAAAAGCTTAATAGACTTTTTTAAAACGCTACGACAATCTTGATCATCTAGTAACATGCAGGCCCTTAAGGCCACTGTATCTGCTTTGGCATTTGGCGAGCGAATCATAGCAACTAAAAGTGCTGACTCTTTATCATTTAAAGCTGAGGGACTTTTGTTAAAAAATCCATAAGCAGCAGCTTTCAAACCTAAGAGTTCACCACGAAAAGGAACTATATTAATATAGGCTTCGAGAATCTGATCTTTGCTCCACGTCTTTTCTAAATTCATGGCCATTTTAATTTGGTCAAACTTTTCACTATACCCTTTTTTAACTCCTTTTAATTCAGGATTTAAAACATTTATAAGTTGCATGGTGATCGTGCTCGCCCCTCGTCTTGATTGTGAATCACTCAATCTATCCCAAGCTGCCTTTATAAGAGCTTTAAAATCCACTCCACTATGCTCATAGAATTTTTTATCTTCTGAGAGAATAAGAAATTTTTTAAAGGCATAAGATGTTTCATTAAGTGACGTCCATGAAAGACTTCGGTGGTCCGAATTCGTTCTAAGTGTCTCGAGCACTAAATGATTGCGATCATAAAGAGTCACATCTGAAGGTCTATATGAATTCTTAAACTCATTAAAAGACAGATCAAAACTAAAAACCTTTGAAGAAACTATAGCCAAGGTAATGAGTAAAATAAACTTCATCTTATTCTGCATCTACAACCATCTCTGAATTAGGACTCTCTCCAAACACTTCAGGAGCATAGAGCGCTTCCACTCTAGAGTTTGGCAATTTGAATTTACCTGCAGAATTTAATCTATAACGATAATTCATTTTATAAGTTCCTCGTGGTAAGTAAGCCGCGTAGGCAATTTGTCCTGAAAATCTCTTTTCACTAAATTCTTCTGGAAAAGCAGTCACCCCATCTTTATCTGGATTTAAGTCTCTATCTAAAATAGATGATTCTCCATCAAGACCAGTTCCTAAGTGACTCGCTCCTGCAGGTATTGGATCATTGATGGCCACCCAAGATTGATCTGAGTTGGCCCGAATCACGAGATCGACATTGACGACGTCACCGACACTCCAAACATCTTTAGATTTTTTTGTGACAGCACTTATTTTTTTAGTAATGAGGTATCCTAAATCGAGAGGAGACTTTAATGGTATTGCTGATTTTGTTTGAAGAGTGACCCAAGGCTTGCCGGTTCCATTCATTTTTAATTCTACTTTCAACTCTTTATCTTTTGAATCTTTACTCCAATCAAAATGCACCTTCGAAGAATTTTTATTACTATTCCAGTCCACTTGTTTTTTAACGTCATCAAAACTTAAGTCTGATTTACCTGTAACTGGAATATTTTCAAATTTTTCGCTAAATTTTCTAAGCGCTGTTACACCCCATGCATTAGACATCGTGGAGTCCCATGTTCCTTTATTAAGTCTAGCAACTACTCCACGGGCCATACGGCCAACATCATTATTATCGATTGGGCTTTTTTGGGCATCTAGAAAATAAAGAAGGGCCTCTTGGTCATGAGAGGTAAAAAGTGACCAAGTTGCACTAAAGTCTAATTTATTTTGCAGCTCCATCAAGCTTCCTTGAAAATTCATTCTCGCTTTTAAAACATTATCCACTTGTGATAATTGCTTTTCACGCTCAGGGATAGCCTGGTCATTCATTAAAAGTTGTTTGAATAATAAATTTGTTTCCGTAGCCCAAGCATTTGGATCGATTTTTATTGATTGGATCATACTCGTATAAAGTATATTTTGATTAGACAGTTCTGAGAGAACTTTAATTTTTTGCTGATCTAGGTTTTCACTTGGATAAAATCTTCTCCACCATGATGAGCATTGTAAAGTTCCGTTGAGCCAACTTTTTAGTCCGTTAGTCATGACCGTTTTTGACTTCTCAGGAATTGCAATATTATTTTCTCTTAACATCGATAAAAAATAAACCGTCAACATTTCCGATCCACAAGCATTTTCAGAAGTAAAAAACTTTAAGAGACCATCTTGATCGAAATAACTTGGAAGGTCTTTTACAATTTTACCCAGCGCCTTTTTATCCTCTGAGACAACGGCCTTAGAAACTTGTTGCTCTAAACAAGAGTAAGGATACTCTTCCATGTAACTTTTTACACCGGTAAGACCGGCCACCAAAGATTTAGTTAGAGAAATATCAATTCCTCCAGAGCCTTTAATCGCATCTTTTGGCTCTTTGACTGTGGTTGATTGAGATCCATCTAACTGATAGAGTGTCGCCTGTAAAACTGATGCATTTAAATCTTTTTCAACGACCACTTGAGTTTTAATACTGTCTGTCGCACTACTTAGCAAATCCTTAGCACGTGCTTCATAAGAAAGCGATTTGATATTTTCTGGGATGAGTGTATTAAATCTCATCATTTTTGCTTCCGAAGGCATTAATGAGAATTCTTCTTTTTTAAGCGAATCTTGTACCGATTGAGCTTGAAAATTCATTTCAATTTTCATTTCTTTATCAGTTGTATTTCTGATCGTGTAAACGTTTTGAATTTGATCTTTGTTTCTGACCAAAGGAGCAGCACCGGAATAAATAATAAGATCTTTTGTCGAAAAGATATTTGTTTTATTGTATCCAAATAAATCTGGGCCAGTGGTGGCCACGGCTACAATTCTAAAACTCGTCATTGAATCATTTAGGGTAATAGTGGCCTTTGCAATTCCTTCGTCATTGACAGCGACATTGGGAATATAAGCGAGTAAGGAGTTAAATAATTCTCTCGAAGACCCGTCGTTGCCATGCCCTCCTCCACCACCAGGAGTTTTCGCTTTAGAACCAAAATGTCTTTTTCCTATAATTTGATTTTGCCCAGTTGAAGTGTCAACTGCTAATGGTCTTTCACGCATCATGGCCTCTAAAATATCAAAGCTGTCATTTTTTTTCAAAAGCAGTAAGGCTTCATCAAAAGCGATTAAAGTGACCTTTGAGCCTTTTGGTAAAACTTCGCCACTAGCTCTCTGAACTTTTACTGTGACTTCAACTTTTTCTCTCGTTGTATATCTTTTTTTAGGAGTAGAAACATTCACATTTAAAAGATGCGGTTTAAATCCTACTTTAAGAGGAATGAGCCCCATCTTAAGAGCTGGTCTATTGAGGTCAACCAGGAAGTCAGCTTTCGCTTCTGCAATTCTTCCTCTAACTAAAGTCACTGAAAGATAAACGTTAGGTGCATAATTCTTTTTAATTGGAACTTCAATCACTGGATTGTCACGCTTAATTGTTGTGACAAATGAATCTAAAACACCTTCTCTTTCTATTGTGACAAGGGCCGTAGACTCTTTAAATGGAGTCTTCACCATAACTTTAAGCGTCTCTCCTGGATTCACCATCTTTTTTTCAGGCAAGAGGTCAATTCGGTCACTATCTCCCGGTGACCACCAGACATCGACATCTTTTTGAAATATTTCAACTTGGGTACTAGCATAAACAGGGCGGGCCTCTTCATCTCTGACTTCCGCTTGTAAGAATATATAACCGGCCGGTAAATTTTTTGCTTCACAGACAAATGTTCCAGAAGAGTCAGTCACTCCTTCACACAAGACTCCAAGGTCTACGAACTCTTGTTTTGAATCATATGAGTAGAACCCTCCAACGAGGCGTTTACGATGGGAGTAATATTGTTTTTTTAGACCGACAACTTTGTACTTAACATTTGGAGCACGTTTATTATTAAGATCGACAACAATTCCATTAAGCTTTGTGGATTCTGGTTTTGAAATCCATGAATCAACCTTTACACCCACAACATATCTAGAAGGATAGAGAGTTTTATAGTTATTGGCCGATTTCACTTCCCCATTAGGGTCTGTGTATTCTATTTCGAGCTGAACTCTTTTGGGAATTCCTGAGTGATTGTTGATATCAAAAACAACCCGCTCTCCGCCATTTTTATCCAGTGTTACTGATTTAGAAATTAAGTCTTCACTTAATTCTTCTTTGCCTTCTTCCGAATTTTCTGATTCTGAGTTTGCAACTACACCCGCTTTAATTTTTTCAGAATAAAAAGTAAAATCATCTGAGCCAACAAAATCAGGAGAATCAAAAGTAGAAAGAATTTGCTTTCTAACTTTCACGTTAAGTTTAGCGGCGGGTCCACCAGACAAATATTGAGCACTCACATCAGCTTCAATCGATTTTGGAAGAATTAAATCTTCTCCTTTAACTTTGATATTGGCTTGCATTAGGGGTAAGCGATACTCCGCAATCATAAATGAGCCAGTCAGTCGATACCTAGCATCGTAACGAATTTCCATTTCTTGACCTGGTTCTTCGTCGTCACTATTAGACTCAATAACTACTTTCTTCTTATTTTTCTTTATAACTTTATTTGAAAGATAAATTTCATATTTTCCGAGTGGTGCATTTTTTGGAAGTTTAAGTGTATTAAGAGCACTTGTCGTTTTAGGATCAATTTCAATGGGTAAAACAAATGTTTTTCCCGTCGCTACATGAATCACATAGGTGTTGAGAGGCCAATCTTTTTTATTTAAAAACTGAAAACCATTTTCATGATGCTCTCTAAAGTAGTGCTGCATCGAGAGCGTTTCACCTGGACGTAATAACACTCGGTCTAGAACAGTATGAAAAATAGCATCTTCGTAAGTATTTTCAGTCCCCAGGTATTTTTTATTCACTGAATATCTGTAACTTTCAATCCCTTTGTCCCACTCAGAATTAACAAAAGTGAAGTCACTGTCTTTTTTCGCAAAAACGTAGAGAGAGTTATCATACTCCTTACAAGACGGTTTTTTGAAATGAGCTAAACCTTTTAACCTTAACGTCCCATCTTTAGCTGTATAACCAGATGCTAATTCTAATCCATCACAGGTGCGAACTGAAACTTGGGCACCTTCAACTGGCCCAGCATTATTTAAATTCGTGACCCATACAAGAGAGGACTCTTCGCCTCTTTTTAAATGAACGGCCATATTTGTAACTAAAGCCGTTGTGGCCACATACATTTCTTTTTTTGATGTCGTAAGGGCGGCTCCCAATCTCGGGCTTTTAACTTCGATAGCATAAAAACCTGGACTCACCAGAGGAATTCCCATCATTTCAAATTCATTTTCCGAACTTGCCTTAGGAATAAAAAATAATTTACCTTCCCCTTTTTTTAAGACAGGAATATTTCTTTCGTCATTGACTTCACTTGGCCACTCACCTTTTGTTTGAACTCTTTTATACAGATCAATAATTTTTTTAACTTGATCCATTGAAGCGAGGTTAAGAGCTTTTCCTTCGACTTGGCTTTGATCAAATAAAATCTTTTTTTCAATATTTCTTACACTAACGGGGAGATTGGCTCCACCTGTCCATTCTAAAATTCCAAAGCGTCCATTAAATTTAATCAGTGGTGAATAAGCCGCTGATTTAAAACTGAGGGGAAATTTATTTTGATTGGTGAGAGGTCTCTCAATTGTATCCTTAAGCCCTTTAGGTAAAATAACTTTAAAGTCCGACTTTTCAGGAAAGGGACCAGCAAAACTAAGCCAGCTGACCTCACTTTCTTTAGTGAGAGTTTTTCTAGCTTCTTTTGAGAGTTCAATAGGAAGCCACTCTTGTCCACTCGCCCCTGTGATTTTAACCTTATCAAGATCGAAAGCTTTAACTGGATTGGCAAAATTTATTGAAACATTTTCGATAGGATTACAAGCTTCATTGACCGATAGTCTCGAGCATGAAAACTCTGCAGTAAAAGGAGTAATGGCTTGATATTTTATATCATAATCGAGAGTTGTTGCTACACCACTTTGTGAGATTATACCTTTAGGAAAACGAAAAATGACTTGAGCATCATCAGGAAACTTTCTTTCAGCTCCAAAAACTATAAAATTCTTTAACTGCTCAGTTTTAAATTTCTTAAGTGTGTCCTTATTTTTATCTTTATTGGCAAGATCTAAAAGTTTTTTTAATTCATACCAATCATAATTATGTTCAATCCCGTGAAGTATTGACTCTTCCCGAGTTTTTCCTTCAATTATTTTTAACTTCACTTTTTCGTTGAGCCCTTGTACTTCAAAAAAAGCTAATTTTTTCATTGATTCACTATCAACTCCTCCATCAACTTGTATAATAAAGTATTGATCATTTTCTATTCGTGATTCACTACGTGGAAAATACTCCACAATCCGAGGACCGCCTGTTCCAAAATAATAAGTCGGTTTTGTTGCAAACTTTGTTTTGGCCAAGTCTTCCGTTTCATATTTTATTTTAAATTCACAGTTAATTCCTGCAGGAAGAGGATTAGCAAAGTCTAAAATCCACGTTCTATTATCTGCCCATCGCATCGAATGTTCTGGCAACTTAAGTTTATTAGTCGCATCTCCTCCAACACAAATAACATCGAAAATGTCAGTGTCTATTTTAGGGTCTCCCATCGGAACCATTTCAGTTTTAAACTTTGCTACGACTTGTTTAATATCCTTAACATTTCCTTCAGGAGAAAAAGATAAGAGTTCTGCTGCTTTTATGGAATTCAATGAGAGTAAAAAGGAAAAAAACAGAGTGCACAAAAGTGAAATTTTCATCAAAGCCTCTTAAGGTAAAAACAATTGAGTTAAAAAATTAACAAAATCATATTGCACTAAAAGAAGGCTGTCCAGACATTCAAGATATTATCTAGACAAGATGTTTTTTCACATTATAGTTTTAAAATGATACGAAAATTACGAATATTTCTTCTTTTTTGCTTTCCTTCCGTTTGCTATGCTGACGGTGTATCTGTTCAAGCCTGGACACTCGCTTCTTCCCCTTTTGCATTCCTCGTTAAGGTCATTGCTCTAGACAATACCCGCTTCAAAGCTAAAGTCAAAATCATAAAAAAATTTCATTCTTCAATTAATCTCACAGACCAAAGCCCAGCGATTTATCCAGCAGCGTTTTTTGATAGACCAGATAATGTGGAAGTACACACTGTGTCTTGGAATGATTTAAATTTACAATCAGAGTTCACTCTTAATTTAAATCGTCCCACTGAAGCTGTTGCCGGCAAGTGGGTCATTGAAGAGCAGTATTGGGATCAGGCGGAAGTGCCAAAGATCGATTCAAGCGCCTATATTGTTGCAAACAATCGAGGGACATGGACTTGGGTTAAAACAACTCCTTTTACAGAAAAAAAATTCCAACTTTTTTACGATTTAAAACAAAGAGACCATGAACTTAAAAGTCTTTCAGAGTCAAAACTCTTGCCTTGGCTTAAAGATGAAGACTTAAAAAGCTATGCTTTATTAGAATTAGAAAATCGAAATGCAATAGGCCCTAAGTTATTTTTAACTAAAGAATTAAAAGAAAAGTACCATTGGATTTTAAGAGATTATTTAGATAAAAAAGATAATACGACACAAAAGAAAGTCATTAATACTTTTTATGAATACCTGTTAAAAGAAAAAGTTAATGAACTATTTATAGTTAACTTTTTAAACCTGTTCAACTATCTTCCTCCTGGGCTTTTAAGTTTTGATCAGGAGGTTCAACTCGGAAGCTTACTTAAATATCAAAAGAATGAAGGGTCTTCGTCGTTTCATCCAGTGAATGAAGCCATCAAAGCAATTCACCGAAAAATAAAAGACAAAGCAATTGGCAGTCACTACATTAAAGTCTCTGAGCAAATTTTAGATGCTTTCAAATATGAAAGCTCCCCAACCATAAGACCTACTGATGTTTACAGTGCCACCTGATCTTTACCTACTTTAACGGAGTCCCTTTTAAGCAGCATAACGGTTTTGTTCAGCATACTCTTTCGGACTCATATAACCAAGTGAAGAATGCAAT